>CAISYQ010000520.1 GCA_903889735.1 uncultured Methylibium sp. | reverse complement strand
GACGCCAAGCCCTACATGCAGACGCTGCAGGTGGAGCTCGACGGTTCCGAACGCATGCTGCTCGATGCCCTGATGAAGCTCAAGGCGGTCGATCCGAGCCTGTCTTTCCGGCGCTCCTGTCGTGAGGGCGTGTGCGGCTCCGACGCGATGAACATCAACGGCAAGAATGGTCTGGCCTGCCTGACCAACATGCGCACGCTGCCGGGCACGATCGTGCTCAAGCCCCTGCCGGGCCTGCCGGTGATCCGCGACCTGATCGTGGACATGACGCAGTTCTTCAAGCAGTACCTCTCGATCAAGCCCTACCTGGTCAACGAGGAGCAGCCGCCCGAGAAAGAGCGACTGCAGTCGCCCGAAGAACGTGACGAGCTCAACGGCCTGTACGAATGCATCCTGTGCGCGAGCTGCTCCACCAGCTGCCCGAGCTTTTGGTGGAACCCGGACAAGTTCGTCGGGCCGGCCGGCCTGCTGCAGGCCTACCGTTTCATCGCCGACAGCCGCGACCACGACACCGAAGCCCGACTCGACAACCTCGAGGATCCTTACCGGCTTTTCCGCTGCCACACCATCATGAATTGCGTCGATGTCTGCCCCAAGGGTCTGAACCCCACCAAGGCAATCGGCAAGATCAAGGAAATGATGGTCCGCCGCACGGTCTGAGGCCCCACCCATGCCCGCCACCGACGACAGGCTTCTCACGCCTGCCGCACTCAGCAAGCTGCGCTGGCGCTGCCGGCGCGGACTGCTGGAGAACGATCTCTTCATCGAGCGCTTCTTTGCGCGCCATGAGCAGTCGCTGAACGAGCGCCAGGCGGCGGGCCTGGAGACCCTGATGGATCTGGCCGACAACGACCTCCTCGATCTTCTGCTGGCCCGCACGCAAGCCGAGGGCGAGCTCGACACCCCGCCTGTTCGAGAGGTGCTGACAATGATGCAGTTCAGGGCCTGATCGATTCCCTGCTGCCACTGTCCCCCTCTGCCCCGTCCGTTTCTGCCACACCGATTTCAAAGCCCCACGAGGAAATGACATGACACCGTCCGCCGTCAAAGCCACGCTCTCTTTCTCCGACGGCAGCCCCAGCATGGAGCTGCCCATCTACCAAGGCAATGTCGGGCCGGACGTGATCGACATCCGCAAGCTCTATGCACAGACCGGCAAGTTCACCTACGACCCGGGTTTCCTGAGCACGGCGGCCTGCCAGTCGGCCATCACCTACATTGATGGCGACAAGGGCGAGCTGCGCTACCGCGGCTACCCGATCGAGCAGCTGGCCGAAAAGTGCGATTTCCTGGAAACCTGCTACCTGCTGCTCAACGGTGAGCTGCCCAACCAGGCGCAACTCACGGGCTTCACGACCCAGGTGAACACGCACACCATGGTCAACGAGCAGATGCAGTTCTTCCTGCGTGGGTTCCGGCGCGATGCGCACCCGATGGCGGTGATGACCGGCCTGGTCGGCGCCCTGTCGGCCTTCTATCACGACAGCACCGACATCACGAATCCCGAGCACCGCGAGATTGCCGCCGTCCGGCTGATCGCCAAGATGCCGACGCTGGTTGCCATGGCCTACAAGTACACCATCGGCCAGCCCTACATCTATCCGAAAAATTCGCTCAGCTACACCGCCAACTTCATGCGGATGATGTTCGCCACGCCTTGCGAGGATTACGAGCCCAACGAGGTCGTGGTGCGGGCGCTGGACCGCATCTTCATCCTGCACGCCGACCATGAGCAGAACGCTTCGACCTCGACGGTGCGCCTGTGCGGCAGTTCGGGAACCAATCCCTTTGCCGCCATCGCGGCGGGCGTGGCCTGCCTCTGGGGCCCGGCCCACGGGGGGGCCAACGAGGCTGCCCTCAACATGCTCAACGACATCCAGAGGATGGGCGGCGTGGCCAAGATCGGTGAGTTCATCACCCAGGTCAAGGACAAGAATTCCGGCATCAAGCTGATGGGCTTCGGTCACCGTGTCTACAAGAACTACGATCCGCGCGCCAAGCTCATGCGCGAGACCTGCCATGAGGTGCTGCGCGAGCTGGGCCTGGAGAATGACCCGCTGTTCAAGTTGGCCATGGCCTTGGAGAAGATCGCCCTCGAAGATGACTACTTCGTCTCCCGCAAGCTCTACCCGAACGTGGACTTCTACTCCGGCATCGTGCAGCGGGCTATCGGCATCCCGGTGAGCCTCTTCACCGCCATCTTTGCGCTGGCCCGCACGGTGGGCTGGATTGCCCAGCTCAACGAGATGATCGGCGACCCCGAGTACAAGATCGGCCGGCCGCGCCAGCTGTTCATCGGATCGACGGCCAGGGATGTCAAGATCATTGGT
>CAISYQ010000519.1 GCA_903889735.1 uncultured Methylibium sp. | reverse complement strand
TCCACCCACCGACACGCCGCGGTCCACCGTCTTCCCTCATGGCCTCCAAGCGCTTTCCCACATGAGCATCAACACCGAGAACGCCCTGAACCCCTACCCCACCGCCGCCGAGGTCCACCAGCCCCGCCATGTGGAGCGCCTGGCGGCCGGACAGGCCACCTCCGACGGCGCCGGGGTCAAGCTCACCCGCGTGCTGACGCAGTCGCTGCAGCGCCGGCTCGACCCCTTCCTGATGCTGGACGCCTTCGGCAGCGACAACCCGGACGACTACATCGCCGGCTTCCCGGACCATCCACACCGCGGCTTCGAGACCGTGACCTACATGATCGCCGGGCGCATGCGCCACCGCGACAGCGCCGGCAACGAGGGCCTGCTAGAGAACGGCGGGGTGCAGTGGATGACCGCCGGGCGCGGCGTGATCCATTCCGAAATCCCGCAGCAGGAAGCCGGTGTGATGGAGGGCTTCCAGCTCTGGCTGAACCTGCCCGGGCGCGACAAGATGAGCGCGCCCTGGTACCGGGACTTCAAGGCCGCCGACCTGCCGAGGTTCCTGACCCCGGAAGGCGTGTCGGTGACGGTGATCGCGGGCCACAGCCATGGCGTGACCGGCGCCGTCACGCGCGACGCCACCGCGCCGCTGTTCCTGGACCTGCACCTGGGCGCCGGCTCGCGCTTCGCGCAGGCGCTGCCGGCCGATCACAACGCCTTTCTCTATGTCTACCGCGGCCAGGTGACGGTGGCGGGCACGGCGGTCCCGACCCAGCGCATGGCGCTGCTGGCCAATGACGCCCAGACCGACGGCGTGGTCATCGAGGCCCCGGCCGACGCCCGGCTGCTCCTGATCGCCGGCCGGCCCCTGAACGAGCCCATCGTCCAGCATGGGCCCTTCGTGATGAACACCCCGCAGGAGATCGAGCAGGCCGTGCGCGATTTCCGCGGGGGGCGCCTGACATCACCGCGGTGAACGACCACCGCTGCGCAGTCGATCCCCGTTCGGCCCCCGAAGGCTTGCGCCTTCAGGCGGCACTGAACAAGACCGGGGCCTCGCCCTCAGGGCCTTCCCAGGCAGGCCTGCCAGCCACCCCGCTCAAAGGTGGCCTTGTCGCACCACGCCGCCACCGGGTAGTAATCGCCCATCAGTTGCTGCACGGCCGGCCCCGCGGCGTTGATCACGGCACGTCGCGGCAGGTCCGGCAGCGTGAAGTCGAACACTGCGTCGTTGTGCAGGCAATTCGCCGGGCAGCCCTTGACGACCTGTTGCACCGAGTAGGGGAAGGCATCGGAGGCAAGCAGGTGCCGGAAGAACACCAGCTTCGGGTACTGCTCGTCCCCCCATCGCAGCCAATTCACACTGGGGCGCAGCCAGTCGGGCCGTGACAGATCGTCGCTGATCACCACCGTGAACCCGCCGCCCTCGAGCTTGGCCGTGAGGTCTGATATGCAAGCCACAGCGGCGATCGGCAGCGCGAAGTCGTTGTTGCACATTGACCAGTAACGCATGTCCTCCCCCTGGCCCCCACCCTGACCCTTCCCCCGCGCGCCATGCCCGCGGCCCGTTTGCCGCTCGGCCACCTGAGGCGCCTTCGCATGGACCACCAGGACACGCCCGCGCTGGTATGGCCCGGGCGTGGCCAGGATGTACTTGTTGTCCGGGTTCGGGAACAGCAGCATCGGCGGCACGCGCGGCGGCGCGAACCACAGCCGGCCGGTGAGCGGCATATCGAAGTCGGTGGGCTG
>CAISYQ010000518.1 GCA_903889735.1 uncultured Methylibium sp. | reverse complement strand
CGGGCCTGGCTTTCCACCGTGCCCGCAAGGCCAAGGAGGACATGGACGAGACCGAGCGCCGGTCGATCGCAATGCAGGAGGCCGAGGAGTTGGCTGAACTCGAGCCCGCCGGGATCGAAGGCTCGGTGGTGGAGGAGCCGCCGACGGCCTGACAACCGCGGCGCGTATCCCTAAAGGGCAGCCTCGGCTGCCCTTTTTCATTTCAACCGGCGGGTGGTGCGAAGGGGGGAAGGCTGGATCGCAGCCAGGCCGCAGGCGTCAAGATGGTCAAGCCCCAGGCCCGCGCTGGGAGGGCGAGCGCCAGGAGTGCGCGATCCCTGGTCAGCAGCCAGTGACAACGAAGCGCCAGCGCCAGATCGATGAAGACCTGGTCATCAGGGTCCCGGCAGCGCAGTGGCCCGGGCACGGGGTCGGCAGTCACCATCCGCGCGCGGATGGACCAGGCTGCGGTGCAGGACCGGTGGTCAGCCACCCGGGCAGCCAGCGCGGGCCGGGCCAGCACGTCATCGAATTCGCAGCGCATGGCGGGCGCTGCCCACCACTCAAGTCGACCATCGGCGATGGCCGAACCGAAGCCCGCCGCCATGGGATCCCGAAAGACCAACCAGTCCAGGATGGCATTGGTGTCGATCACCGCGCGCGGCGTCTGGTGCATAGATGGGGCTGGCTTGCGGTGAGGGTGAACGCGCAATATACTCTCAGGCTTTTCGGCGGAATGCGCCCAGCGGCCCGCTGCGCGCGGAAGCCGTCCTGGCAGGCCACGGATGTCCCTTGTGGACCTCATGGACCGGAAGCCGACAGAAGCCACGTCAATCCAAACGGGAACCAGTTACCCACCATGCCCACCATCAACCAACTCGTACGCCACGGTCGCGAGACCGAGGTGACGAAGTCCAAGTCCCCCGCCATGCAAGGCGGCCCCCAGCGCCGGGGCGTCTGCACGCGCGTCTACACCACCACGCCGAAGAAGCCGAACTCGGCGCTTCGCAAGGTCGCCAAGGTGCGTTTGACCAAGGGTTTCGAGGTCATCTCCTACCTCGGTGGCGAGGGTCACAACCTGCAGGAGCACAGCGTCGTGTTGGTGCGCGGCGGACGGGTCAAGGACCTGCCGGGTGTGCGCTACCACATCGTCCGCGGTTCGCTTGACCTGCAGGGCGTGAAGGATCGCAAGCAATCGCGGTCCAAGTACGGTGCCAAGCGCCCGAAGAAGACCTGATTGCGATACCCGACGCCCGGCCTGCCGGTGCGTCACGATCGGCGTGCCTCCGTGCGCGCCGAGTAAGTGGGCGCCCTCTTGGGCGCCTGAGGTGAGGGCGGTAGCCCGAGCCAACTGAAGAACGAAAGGAAATGAAATGCCCCGTCGTCGCGAAGTACCCAAACGAGAGATCCTCCCCGACCCGAAATTCGGCAACGTGGATCTGTCCAAGTTCATGAACGTGGTCATGGAATCCGGCAAGAAGGCCGTGGCCGAGCGCATCATCTACGGTGCGCTCGAGCAGGTCGAGAAGAAGGCACAGCGCGACCCGCTGGAAGTCTTTCTGACCGCCCTGAACAACGTCAAGCCCATGGTGGAGGTCAAGTCCCGTCGCGTGGGCGGTGCCAACTACCAGGTCCCCGTGGAAGTTCGCCCGGTTCGCCGCATGGCGCTGGCCATGCGCTGGTTGAAGGAATCAGCCCGAAAGCGCAGCGAGAAATCAATGGCGCAGCGCCTTGCCAACGAACTGCTCGAGGCCTCGGAAGGTCGCGGCGGCGCGATGAAGAAGCGCGACGAGGTGCACCGCATGGCCGAAGCCAACAAGGCGTTCTCACATTTCCGCTTCTGAGCCGAGCCCGAAGCCCATCCCTTTAGGCCCCTGGCCGCTCTTCGGGTTTGTACGAACCCGCGAGCGGCCCCTGTATTTGGAGTCACACCATGGCCCGCAAAACCCCCATCGAGCGCTACCGCAACATCGGTATTTCCGCGCACATCGATGCCGGCAAGACCACGACCACTGAGCGCATCCTTTTCTACACGGGCGTGAACCACAAGATCGGTGAGGTGCACGATGGCGCCGCCACGATGGACTGGATGGAGCAGGAGCAGGAGCGTGGCATCACGATCACTTCGGCGGCG
>CAISYQ010000517.1 GCA_903889735.1 uncultured Methylibium sp. | reverse complement strand
GTGTTCCTGCCGATGATGAAGAGCGCGGCCCTCATCTCGGCCGGCCAGCTGGGCCTCTTCCAGGCGCTGGCCGAGGGTCCGCTGGAGGTGGCCGCGCTGGCTGCTAGGCTGGGCTGCGCCGAGTCGGGCGTCACCCGGCTGGCGGACCTGCTGGTGAGCGCCGGCTATCTCCGGCGCGAGGGTCCGTGCCTTGCCAATGCGCCCCAGGCCGCACGCTGGTTCACCGCCCAGGGCGAGGTCGACTACACCGCCGGATTGCTCTGGTCGGGCGAGGCCTGGGGCCTGATGGCCACCCTCAGCGACTGTGTCCGCGAGGGCGGCCCGCGGGTCTCGCTGTGGGAGCGCATGGAGTCGAACCCGGCCTGGGGGCCGATCTTCTCGCGCTACATGAAGGCCTTCGCCCGCCACCTGGGCCCCGACCTGCTGCGGCATGTGCCCCTGCCGACCAGTGCCCGGCGCCTGCTCGACCTGGGCGGCTCCCACGGCCTGCACGCCATGGCCTTCTGCGACCGCTATCCGGCGCTGGAGGCGGTGATCGTCGACCAGGCCAGTGCGCTGGCCGACACACCCCAGGCCCTGCGCGACGCCGGCATGGCCGGCCGCATCCGCACCGTCGCCGGCGACCTGCGCGATGCCGACTGGGGCGGCGATTACGACGTGGTGCTCTTCCTCTCGGTGATGCACAACCAGAGCGCCGAGGACAACCGCCGCTCGGTGCAACGCATCGCCGAGGCGCTGCGCCCCGGCGGCGTGCTGGTGATCCACGAGTACCCGGCCGATGCCCCCCTGTCGGCCTACGACGCCGCCTTCCGCGTCACCCTGCTCACCGAGACTGGCACCGCCACGCACACCGCCTCCGCCTTGATGGGCTGGCTGGCCGCGGCCGGTTTTGGCACGCCGCGGCGGGTGAACCTCGATCCGCTGGAGAAGGGCACGCTCTTCATCGCCTCTCGCTGAGGTGCCGCGCGGTGGGCGGTAGCCGGTGTTCGCGGTGCGCCGTGCGCTGTGAGCCGGTGGCAGCCAGCCACCGCCCTCGGCCGATCCGGCCTGCCGAGGCGGCTGCCGGCACGGGTATGCTGACAAGGCACTGCGGGGCGTTTCGGTCATCGGCCGGCATCGGCTCTTGCGGACTGGCCTGCGGAGCGACCCCGCAGCCCCTTCGACTTCAGGCTGAACCATGACGACCTTGACCGAAGACCAGGCGCTCGCCTACATGCACAAGCTGCTCGCGGCCATGAGCCAGGCGGGCGGCTCCGACCTCTTCATCGCGCACGACTTCCCGCCCAGCATGAAGGCCAACGGCAACATGCAGCCGCTGTCCTCGCAAAAGCTCAGCGGCGACATCACCCGCGCGCTGGCCCATGCGCTGATGAACGAGCGCCAGCGGGAGGAGTTCGCCAAGGAGATGGAGTGCAACTTCGCGATCTCCCTGCCCGGGGTGTCGCGCTTTCGGGTCAATGTCTACGTGCAGCAGCAGCAGGTGGGCATGGTGATCCGCACCATCACCTCGGAGATCCCCAGCGCCGACAAGCTCGGCCTGCCGCCGGTGCTGAAGGAGGTGATCATGCAGAAGCGCGGGCTGGCGCTGGTGGTGGGCGGCACCGGCTCGGGCAAGTCGACCACGCTGGCAGCACTGATCGACCACCGCAACAGCACCTCGGCCGGTCACATCATCACGGTGGAGGACCCGGTGGAATATGTCCACCTCTCCAAGAAGTCGCTGGTCAGCCACCGGGAGGTGGGGGTGGACACCCATTCCTGGCACCACGCACTGAAGAACACCCTGCGCCAGGCGCCCGACGTGATCCTGATCGGCGAGATCCGCGACGCCGAGACCATGGAGCACGCCATCGCCTTCGCCGAGACCGGGCACCTCTGCCTGGGCACGCTGCACGCCAACAGCTCCAACCAGGCGATCGACCGGATCATCAACTTCTTCCCCGAGGAGCGGCGCAACCAGCTGCTGATGGACCTCTCGGCCAACCTGCGGGCGATCGTCTCCCAGCGCCTGGTGCGCACCGAGGACGGCAAGGGCCGCAAGGCGGCGATCGAGATCCTGATCAACACGCCCACAGTGGCCGAGCGCATCTTCAAGGGCGCCTTCTTCGAGCTCAAGTCGCTGATGGAGAAGTCGCGCGAGCTCGGCATGCGCACCTTCGACTGGGCGCTGTTCGACCTCTACAACGAGGGCCACATTTCTTACGAGGAAGCCATCCGCAACGCCGATTCGGCCAATGAGCTGCGCCTCAACCTCAAGCTCAAGAGCCGCCGCGGCGAGCCGTCCGGCGCCTCCGGCCTGGACCTCACCTACGACAGGGCGCTCACCCCCGAAGAGGTCGAGCAGCAGCGCATGGAGGAATTGGACCGCCAGACCCAGCGACGGCGCGAGCTGGAGGACCAGGAAATCGCACTGGCGCGGCAGAAACGGCTGGCCGAGGCCGTCAGGGGCGGAACAGGCGCCTGAGGCGGTTCTCCACCGGCCTGAGGCGGCCCGAGCGGTGGCCTCAGCGCGGTGCCGCCGAACGACCCAGCCAGGCCGCGCCGCGCACGCCGGAGGCATCACCGTGGGCCGCGAGAGTCAGGCGGGTGCGCAGCGGCGGGTCGCTGGCCAGGCCGAAGACATGCGCGCCCCAGCGCGCCTGCACCCGCTCGATCAACCCCGGCAGCAGCGACACGCCGCCCGCCAGCACGATCACGTCCGGGTCGAGCAGGTTGATGACGCCCGCCAGCGCCCGCGCCAGCCGGTCGGCGTGGCGCTCGAGCGTGGCGCGGCAGGCGCCATCCCCCGCCGCGGCGCGCGTGGCAATGAGCCGGGCGTCCAGCGCTTCGCCGCCACGGTGCCGGTGGTCGGCGGCAAGCGCCGGGCCGCTGAGCCAGGTCTCGATGCAGCCGGAGCGGCCGCAGTAGCAGCGCGGTCCGGGGCGTTCGTCATCCAGGGGGGAGGGCAGGGGGTTGTGCCCCCATTCGCCGGCCAGGCCGTTGGGCCCCTGCAGCAGGCGCCCCTGAACGGTGATGCCCGCGCCCACGCCAGTGCCGAGGATGACCGCGAAGACCGTGGCCGCCCCCGCCCCGGCGCCGTCAGTGGCCTCGGACAGCGCCAGGCAGTCGGCATCGTTGGCCAGGGCGATGGGCTGGCCCAGCCGCGCCTCCAGGTCCCAGGCCAGCGGGCGGCCGTTGAGGCAGGTGGAATTGGCGTTCTTGATGCGGCCCCCGGCGCCGACGCTGCCCGGCGCACCGACACCGATCGTCAGGGGCCGTCCGCCCGCGGCGGCGCGGGCCCGCGCCACGAGGCCGGCGATGGCAGCCACCGTGGCGCCGTAGTCGCCTTGGGGGGTGGCGACGCGCTCGCGCCAGCGCTCGTTGCTGGGGTCACCGCTGGGGTCACCGCCGGAGTCACCGCCGGGGTCACCGGCCCTGCCATAGAGCC
>CAISYQ010000516.1 GCA_903889735.1 uncultured Methylibium sp. | reverse complement strand
CTGGCCCGCGACGCACAGCACGCCTCAGACCTGCTGGCCCGGCACATTACCCTGACCCTGACGGCCATGCGGCAAATGCCGCCGGAGGTCTTCAGGAACGCGCCTGGCTGAACGTCCGAGGCGTTGTCGCCGCCCTTCCCCGTTGGGATCGGGCACCGATCAGGCCGGTCGGTCCGTCTCGGCGCGGGCCGCGATCTCGGCGGTGCGGATCACGCTGGCCGGTGTGCCGCCGATGGCCCAGTAGCCGGGCGGGATGGGCCAGCAGCCACCGCGCACCAGGGCGCGCTCAGCCCCCAGCAGATCGACCACCAGGTCGGTGAAGCCGGCAAGGAGTCGCTGGCATTCGTCGAGCGGCCGGCCCTCGAGCACCAGGAAATGGAAGTAAGGCGCGAAGGCGCCGCCCTCGCTCAGCAGCCGCCCACCCACCGCCACATGCTCGGGCCGGTGGCACTGGGCGACCACCCGCACGCGCTCGATCGGGCTGCGCAGCACCTCGGCATAGAGGCGGCTGGACGCGAACAGCAGCTCGCCCACCTGCGCGTCGCTGTAGCGGCCCTCGGCAAGGTGGTATTCCAGGATGGGCATGGCGGGCTCGAGGGTCTCGGGAGTGGGTGGCCGGTGGGTCGATCCGCCCGGCTCAGGGCAGGCCCTTGCGGCGGCCGGCGTCCAGGAAGAGGGTGCTGCCGGCCATGGCGTCGGCCTCGGGCGCGAGCAGCATCGCCACAGCCCAGGCCACCTGCTCCGAGGTGGTGAGGGCGCCGATGGCCGATTCACTGCGGTACTCGTCCAGCGCCTCGTCCACGGTGATGCCGCTGCGCGCCGCGCGGTCCACCGCAATGCGGCGCAGCCGCTCGGTATCGGCCGGGCCGGGCGCCACCAGGTGCGAGGTCACGCCGCGCGGGCCGTAGCCCCAGGAGAGCTGCCGGACCAGGTTGGCCAGCGCCGCATTGGCCACCCCGGCCGTGGCGGCCCAGGCATTGGGCTCAAAGCCGTAATGGCCGCCGATGGCCACCAGCCGAGAGCCGCGCACCAGGTGGGCGTCGACCGCCCGCACCAGGCGCAGCATGCCGCCGACCTTGATGTTGACGGCATCCACCACCGCCGCCGTGGGCGCCACCAGCACCCCGCCGGCCGTGGCCACGCCGGGGCCGTGCACGACCATGCGCACGGGGCCGTCGAGCGCGGCGCGGATGACCTCGATGGAGCTGTCATTGCCGATGTCGGCCACGCAGGCCTCGACACCCGGGGTGTCGGCCACCAGCGAAGCCAGCGAGGCCGCGCTGCGCGCCACGGCGATGACCTTGAGGCCGGTGGCCGCGAGCCGCCGGGTGATCACGGCGCCGAACGCCCCCGTGGCGCCGACGATGACGGCGGTTTCCTGGTCACTCATGGTCGTTGCCTCAGGCGGCTTTGCGGGCCAGGTCCTGCAGCAGGCCGCGGTCCTTGGCCATGGTCATGGCGGTGTCCTCGATCATGTCCTCCTGGCCGCCGATCATCTTGCGCCGGCCGAGCTCGACCAGGATCTCGCGGGCCGGCACGCCGAAGCGCGCCGCCGCCCGCTTGGCGTGCAGCAGGAAGGTGGAGTACACACCCGCGAAGCCGATGGTCAGCGACTCCCGGTCCACCCGCACCAGGTGGTCCATCATCGGCACGATCACGTCCTCGGCCACGTCCATCAGCTTGAAGAGGTTGACCCCGGTCTCGATGCCCATGCGCTCGCAGACCGCCAGGAACACCTCCAGCGGCGTGTTGCCCGCACCCGCGCCCAGACCGGCCACCGAGCCGTCGATGCGGCTGGCGCCGGCGGCGATGGCGGCGATCGAGTTGGCGATGCCCATGCCCAGGTTGTGGTGGCCGTGGAAGCCGATCGCGGTCTCGGGCTTGAGCACCGCCCGCAGCGCCGCCACGCGGGCGCTCACGTCGGCGGGCAGCATGTAGCCGGCCGAGTCGGTGACGTAGATGGTCTCGGCGCCGTAGGACTCCATCAGCAGGCCCTGCCGGGCCAGACCGGCCGAGTCGTTCAGGTGGGCCATCATCAGGAAACCCACCGTGTCCATGCCCAGCTTGCGCGCGTAGGCGATGTGCTGCGGCGAGGTGTCGGCCTCGGTGCAGTGGGTGGCCACGGTCACGCTGCGGGCGCCGCAGTCGTAGGCCGCCTGCAGCTCGCGCATGGTGCCCAGCCCGGGGATCAGCAGCACCGAGACCTTGGCCTGCTTCATCTTCGGGGCGACGGCGCGGATGTAGTCCTCGTTGGTGGCCAGTGCGAAGCCATGCTGCAGCGAGTTGCCGCCCAGGCCCGCCCCATGGGTGACCTGGATCAGCGGCACGCCCGCGTCGTCCAGGGCGGTAGCGACCTTGACCATCTGCTCCACCGAGATCTGCTCGCGCTTGGCATGCATGCCGTCGCGCAGGCACATGTCGTGCAGCAGGACCTGGCGGCCCCGCAGGGACTGGTCGCTGTCGGTATCGAGGGCGATGGCGGTGGGTTGAACAGGGCTCGTCATGCGGCCTCCGTGGCTTGGAGTTGGATCTTGCCGGCGAGGATCTCCTCGGCAAACATCTCGGCGGTGCGGCAGGCTGCCGCGGTCATGATGTCCAGGTTGCCGGCGTAGCGCGGCAGGTAGTCGCCCAGGCCCGCCACCTCCATGAACACGGCGACCTTGTTCCCATCGAAGCTCGGGCCGTTGACCAGCCGGTAGCCGGGGACGTATTTCTGGACCTCCTCGATCATCGCCAGCACCGAGGCCGTGATGCGGGCCTGGTCGGGCTCCTCGTCGGTGAGGCAGTAGATGGTGTTGCGCATGATCATCGGCGGCTCGGCCGGGTTGATCACGGCCAGGGCCTTGCCGCGCCGCGCCCCCCCCACCACGCACAAGGCGTTGGAGGTGGTGTAGGTGAACTCGTCGAGGTTGGCGCGGGTGCCCGGGCCGATGGACTTGGAGGCGAGGCTGGCGATGATTTCGGCGTAG
>CAISYQ010000515.1 GCA_903889735.1 uncultured Methylibium sp. | reverse complement strand
CCATGGGGTCTCTCCGTTCAGGCCTTGCGCAGCGTGAACTGCACGACGTCGGTGTTGCCGGTGTCGAAGGCCGCTTCGCAGTAGGCGAGGTAGAACTCCCAGATGCGCACGAAGCGGGTGTCAAAGCCCAGCCGGCTGACACGCTCGCCCTCGGCCATGAAGGCCGCCCGCCAACGCCTCAGGGTCTCGGCGTAATCGGCACCGAAGTGCAGCCTGTTCTCCACCACCAGGCCGGCCTTCGCGGCCTCGGCCTCGAACAGGCTGACGCTTGGCAACAGCCCGCCGGGAAAGATGTACTGCTGGATGAAATCGGTGCCGCTGACATAGCGCTCGAAGAGGTCATCGCGGATCGTGATGGTCTGGATGCAGGCGCGGCCCTGGGCGCTCAGCTTGTCGCTCACGGTGCGGAAGTAGCTGCCCCAGTAGGCGCGGCCGACGGCCTCGAACATCTCGATCGAGACGACAGCGTCGAAGGGGCCGTCCGGCACGTCGCGGTAATCCTGGAAGCGCAGGTCGGCCTGGCCGTTCAGCCCCGCGGCCTGCAGCCGGGCCTGGGCGAAATCGAGCTGCTCGCCCGAGAGCGTGAGGCCGGTGACATGGGCGCCGAATTCCTGCGTCGCCACCTCGGCCAGGCCGCCCCAGCCGCAGCCGATCTCGAGCACGCGCGAACCGGCGCCCACGCCCGCCTCGCGCAGCGCGCGGCGGACCTTGGCGCGCTGCGCGTCGGCCATCGGGCGGGTGGGGTCGCCTTCGAACCAGGCGCTGGAGTAGCTCATGGTCTCGTCCAGCCAGAGGCGGTAGAAGCTGTTGCCGAGGTCGTAATGGGCGTGGATGTTCTTCTTGCTGCCGGCCCGCGAATTGCGATTCATCAGGTGCTTGACCCGGTGCAGCAGCGAGCCCCACCAGGTGCCGTAGACCATCGTCTCGATCTCGTCGCGGTTGGCGGTGAAGAGGCGCAGCAGCGCGGCGAGGTCGGGCGTGGTCCAGTCGCCGGCGATGTAGCTCTCGGCGAAACCGATGTCGCCGCTCTTGAGGGCCGCACCGCAGACGTTCCAGTTGCGCAGGCGCAGCGCTGCGCGGTGGCCGGGGCCCGCCTGCGGGTCGCCGAACCGCACGACCTGGCCGTCGGGCAATTGCAGGTCGAGCTGGCCATGGCGCAGCTTCGTCAGCAGGCGGAACACGGCGCGTGCCGCGGCCGGGGCCGAGCCCGGCAATCCCGCCAAGCCCTGGCGGGCGGAGCGGTCGCCGAGGCCGAGGCCCGGGCCCGCGGTGGAGGCGGCACTGGAGTCGGTGCGGGGGGGTGGGCTCATCGTCGTTTGTGGATCAGGTCGGAATGTGTCGGTGGGGGGCGCAGTCGCCCCTCAGCGGGTGACGAAGGCGCTTGGCGCAGCCGGCTTGCCAAAGAAGGGCACCCGCTTGAGCCAGAGCTGCAAGGCCTGCCAGTGGATGCGCGCGATCACGGCCAGCGTCATCAGCGGCATGCCGAAGAAGGCGCGCCGGGCGCTGGCCGCCGTGAGCGGCTCCAGGTGGCCGCTCACGCTGGTCTGCAGCAGCGGGCCCCGGTCGTCGTCGTGGTCGATGCGGGCGATCAACCGGCCGGTGGCCTCGGGGTGGGCGCGTTCGGCGGCGCCGGCCGGGTGGTCGGTGCGCAGGAAGCGGAAGCGGTAGTGGCCGGCGGTGGCGCAGAAGGGTGACACATGGAAGACCTTGGCCGCCGTCAGCTCCCGGCCCCAGCCGAGCTCCGGGCCGTGCAGCAGGTAGCAGTGCCGCTCGCCGAAGGTGTTGTTGACCTCGGCGACGACGGCTGCGAGCGATCCGTCGCTGCGGTGCGCGTACCAGAGGCTCACCGGCTTGAAGACATAGCCCAGCACCCGCGGGTAGGCCTGCAGCCAGACCTCGCCGTCGGCGTCGAGCACGCCCTCGGCGGCCAGCAGCTCCTCCAGCCAAGCCAGCGCGTCACTGCGGCCGTCACCGTGGTCGGCGTCGAAGAAGCTCAGGGGCCCGAAGCGGTTGCGGTGCAGGGCCTCGCAGGGCGTCTGCGCCAGGCTGCGCATCGGCAGCAGCAGGAAGTAGGTCGGGTAGGCGAAGCGGTGGGGCCGGGGCCGCAGACGCGCATGGCGCACCGTGCCGAAGGCGATCAGCGCGCGGGCGGGTGTGGCGAGCTTCGCGCTCTGCGCTGCGGCGGGCCTGGCGGCGTTCATGCCCCTGGCCCCCCGCTTTGCGCCAGCAGCGACTCGGCCACCGTCAGGCCGGACTTCAACCCGTCCTCATGGAAGCCGTAGCCGGTCCAGGCGCCGCAGAACCAGCGCCCTTGCAGACCCTGGATCGCCGGCAGGCGGTGCTGGGCTTGGATCGCCGCGGCGTCGAACACCGGGTGGGCGTAGGCGTGGTCGCTGATCACGCTGCCGGCGGCCGGCTCGCGGGTCGGGTTCAGCGACACCACCACCGGCTGCGCGAAGGGCAGCGGCTGCAGGCGGTTGATCAGGTAGTGCAGGCAGACGCCGGCCTGCTCGCGGGAGGTGGTCGCCGCGCGCTCGTAGTTCCAGGCGGCCCAGGCCAGGCGCCGCGAGGGCAGCACCGAGGCGTCGGTGTGCAGCACGGCCCGGTTCGGGTGGTAGCGGATGGCGCCGAGCACGGCGGTTTCCTCCGGCGTGGGGTCGGCGAGCAGCGCCAGCGACTCGTCGCTGTGGCAGGCGAGCACGACCGCATCGAAGACCTCGGCCCCCGCGCGGCTGTGCACCACCGTGCCCTCGGGGTGGCGCTGCACCCGCAGGGCGGGGGTGCCGGCCCGCGCGCCCGGCAGGCGCTGCAGCATCTTCTGCACGTAATGCCGGGCGCCGCCGCGCACGGTGTGCCACTGCGGCCGGTCGGTGACCTGCATCAGGCCATGGTTGTGGCAGAAGCGGATCATGGTGGCGATCGGGAAGCGCAGCATCTGGTCGGTCGGGCAGGACCAGATGCAGCCGATCATCGGCAGGAAATACCAATCGCGGAATTCGGCGCTGAAGCCGTGGGCGGCCAGGAAATCGCCGATCGGCTGGGCCAGCGCCTCCTCCTCGCCGCGGCCGGCGATCGCGGTGCAGACCCGGTTGAAGCGCAGGATCTCCGCCAGCATGCGCCAGAAGCGCGGCCGCAGCAGGTTGGCGCGCTGCGCGAAGACGGTGTTGAGGTCGCGGCCGCTCCACTCCAGCGCCCCGCCGCCCCGCGAGCCCCCGGGGACCTGGACCGAGAAGGACATGTCCGACGCCGCCGTCTCCACGCCCAGCTCGGCGAACAGCCGGATCAGCTGCGGGTAGGTGCGCTCGTTGAAGACCAGGAAGCCGGTGTCCACGCCGTGGGTGACCGGCGCGCCGTCCTGCCCGGGCAGGCGCACATCGACCGTGTGGGTGTGGCCGCCGAAGCGCGCCTCGGCCTCGAACAGCGTGACCTGGTAGCGGCCGCCGAGGGCGGGATCGGCCAGCCGGTAGGCCGCGGCCAGCCCGGCGATCCCGGAGCCGACGACCGCGATGCGGCGGGCGCCCTCCCTCAAGTCCGGCCTCCCGCCCGCGGTGCTGCCGCAGGGCCCGGGCGGGGCGAACGGGTGGCCTGCCGGGAGGTGTGGCGGCTGCCGTGGAGGCTGGCAAGGCGCGGGGCGAGAGGCAAGGGCATGGGGGCGTGCAGCAGCAGGGGCGGGGACAGAGGCAGAGACAGGGACAGAAGCGGGGGCAGAGGCGAGAGGCTGGACAAGATCGGGCCCACGGGGGCGGGAACCGGACCGAGGGCCGACCGCTGGACGCTCAAATGTTAGCGGTCAGGGCTTGGCCACACCGAGCTGCTTCTCGATGTCTTGGATGAAGCTGCTGCTGTCCGGGCCGACCAGGCTGGAGTGGCTGCTCACGGCCTCGCCGTCGCGGCCAATCAGGTACTTGTGGAAGTTCCAGCTGGGGGTCTTGCCGGTGCGCCGGGCGAGCTCAGCGAACAGCGGGTCGGCCTGTGCGCCCTTGACCCGGGTCTTGGCGAACATCGGGAACTTGACCCCGTAGGTGTTCTCGCAGAAATCGGCGATCTCCTTGTTGCTGCCCGGCTCCTGCGAGCCGAAGTCATTGGACGGGAAGCCCAGCACCACCAGCCCGCGCGACTGGTACTTGGCGTGCAGCGCCTCCAGTCCCTTGTACTGGGGCGTGAAGCCGCAAAAGCTCGCGGTGTTGACCACCACCACCACCTTGCCGGCGTACTGGCAGAGGTTCTGCGGCTTCTCGTCCTGCAGGCGCGGCAGCGTGCGGTCCAGCAGCGCGCCGCAGGCGGCCTGGGCGGCGGTGCTGGTGGTCGCGGCAGCCACCGCGAGGGCGAGCCCGGCCAGCATGCGGCCGAGGCCCGGGGCGCGCCGGGCGCCTTGGGTGGGGGTCTGGGCGGTCTGGTTGTCCATGTGCTTAGCTCCAGTTTGTCTTGGGCATAAACTTCATTAAAGCCGAAATTCACGGAAACTGCTTGAAACATCCACTATTTGTCCAGGACATTGGGTCTGCCGAGCGGCGAAGGCCCAGTCGGCCTTCCGGCGGGGGCCGGTCGTGAACGACCGCGCGCCGGCCCGCCCCATCACGCTGTCGATCGCCGCGGTCGAGCGCGACACCGGGCTCAGCAAGGACACGCTGCGGGTGTGGGAGCGCCGTTACGGCTTCCCAGTCCCCGAGCGCGGCGGCCTCTCCGAGCGGGCCTATCCCCTGGAACAGGTCGAGAAGCTGCGCATCATCAAGCGCCTGATCGATGGGGGCCACCGGCCCGGGCGCATCGTCGACCGCTCGCTGGCCGAGTTGCAGCAGCTCAGCGACAGCAGCGTCGGCAGCCCGCAGGCCAGCCATGCGGTGGCGGCTGTCCCCGACCTGCGGCATTACCTGGACCTGATGCGCGCCCACGATGTGGATGCTCTGCGCCGCCAGCTCGGGCAGGCGCAGCTCAGGCTGGGGCTGGGGCGGTTTGTGATCGAGGTGTTGGTGCCGCTCAACCTGCTGGTGGGTGACGCCTGGATGCGCGGTCAGCTCGAGATCTTCGAGGAGCATTTCTACACCGAGTCGGTGCAGATCATCCTGCGCAGCGCCATCCACAGCGCCACCGCCGCCGACGCATCGACCCGGCCGCGGGTGCTGTTGACCACCTTCCCCAACGAGGCGCACGGCCTCGGTCTCCTCATGGCCGAGGCCCTGCTGCTGGTCGAAGGCTGCAAGTGCACGAGCCTGGGCGTGCAGACCCCCATCTGGGACATCGCGCTGGCGGCGGCGGCCCAGCGCAGCGACATCGTCGCGCTGGCCTTCACCGCGGTGCTGACCCCGGCCGTGGTGGTCGAGGGCCTGGCCGAGTTGCGCGAGAAGCTGGCCCCCGGGGTCGAGCTCTGGGCTGGCGGCGCCGCGCCCGTGCTGCACCGGCGTCCGACAGCGGGCGTGACCGCGCTCGGCTCGCTGTCCCAGATCGCCACCGAGGTGCGCCGTTGGCGCGCGGCCCGCGCCTGAGGCCGGGTCCCAGCGCATGCCCCGCCGGCCGCAGGGCCTGGGAGGATGAGGCCAACCCATAAAGGCGGTGGGCGGCAGGGAGACCCTCTGACGTGCGTTTGTCATGCCCCACCCCTACAATGAATTTCGCCTCCTAAAGGGCCCCCACATGCTGTATCCCGAACTCTTCAAGCAGCTCGAATCGGTGCGCTGGAACATGGACAGCGACATCCCCTGGGCCGCCTTCGACGCTGCGCTCCTGAGCGAGGAGCAGGCCCAGACCATCAAGATGAACGCCATCACCGAGTGGGCGGCCTTGCCGGCCACCGAGATGTTCCTGCGCGACAACCGCGACGACAGCGATTTCTCGGCCTTCATGAGCGTCTGGTTCTTCGAGGAACAGAAGCATTCGTTGGTGCTGATGGAATACCTGCGTCGCTTCCGCCCGGACCTCGTGCCCAGCGAGGCCGAGCTGCACGCGGTGCGCTTCGATTTCGACCCCGCGCCGGCCCTCGAGACCTTGATGCTGCATTTCTGCGGTGAGATCCGTCTCAACCACTGGTACCGGCGCGCCGCCGAATGGCACTCCGAGCCCGTGATCAAGGCCATCTACGAGACGCTGGCGCGCGACGAGGCCCGCCACGGCGGCGCTTATCTGCGCTACATGAAGCGCGCCATGAACAAGTTCGGCGACGAGGCCAAGGCCGCCTTTGCCAAGGTCGGTGTGCTGATGGCCAGCGCCCGCCGAACCGCCAAGGCGCTGCACCCGACCAACCTGCATGTGAACGCCGGCCTCTTCCCGCGCGACACCATCCAGTCGCGCTTGCCCAATCCCGAGTGGCTGGAGCAGTGGCTGGACCACCAGATCCAGTTCGATGCGGTCTGGGAAAACAAGGTCGTCGAGCGCATCCTGCACAACATGAGCCTGCTGATGGAGCGCAGCTTCGCGAGCGTCCAGGACCTCAACCGCTTCCGCAAGGAAATCGCCCAGAAACTCGCCGCAGCCACCCAGCCCGGTTCAGGGCGAACCGGTACACAACCGGCCTGAGGGCCGGCCTGAGAGCGGACCCCTCCGGTTTTCCGGTTCAGCCGGAGCCGAACCGGCCGGCGACCTGGCTGACCGAGAGGTGCCGCAGGGCTCAGAAGGCCGCAGGGCGGCTACCGCGGCACCGGCCCCGCTTGGCGCTGCGGGCGGCACAGCCACCCCGCCAGCACCACCCCGGCCAGCGCGCCGCTGGCATGCGCTCCCGGGGCCACCGCGATGTCCCAGCCCACCGGGTGGGTGATGGTTTCGCGCCAGGCGGCTTCCCACAGCAGCTTGAGGGCCAGGGCCACCACGATCGCCAGGCCCAGGCGCCGCTCGTGGCGGGGTTCTTCCTTCAGCAGGGCGACAGCCACGATCGCCACACCCGCGTGCAGCACGCCGGAAAGGCCGCCATAGCGTCCGATCCCGGGCAGGACCAGCAGCCCGAGGTGGGTCAGCGGCCAGGCCAGCGCCCAGGCCAGGGCCGCGCGCCGCGGCAGCCGCGCCGCCAGGCCGAGGGCGGTGACCAACAGCGTGCCGGCGGCATTGGCGACCAGGTGCAGCAGGCTGAGGTGGACCCAGGCGGCGCTCCACAGCCGCCAGGGCTCGCTCAGCGCGGCGCCGGGCTCCCAGGCGAGCACCCTTGTGGCGGTGGGGTGGTCGAAGACGGCCAGTGAGGGCAGCAGCAGCAGCGCCCCCACCGCAAGCCAGGCCCGGGCAGCGGCGCGGCGCGCCTCAGCCGAAGACGGCACGGGTCAGCGCCCGCACGGCCGACCGCTCGGGCAGGAAGGCGCCGGTCTCGAAATCGGTGGGCGCCTCGTCCAGGCGCGCGCGGTGCTGGGCCCGGCGCAGCTCCCGGTAGGCGTCGGCTGCGGCCTCGCCCACGCCGGGCGGCAGCAGACCGAGCCGCTCGGCCAGTCTCAGCAGCGCGATGTTGCCGATGTCGTCGCGCAGGGCCGGGTGTTCGGCACTGTGGGCCAGCACCAGCACCTGCACCGCAAATTCGGCGTCCAACATGCCGCCCTCGCCATGTTTGACATCGAAGCGCGCTGCGCCCTCGCGCACCGGCGCCGGGTGCGCGGCGCGCAGGCGTCCCCGCATGGCCTG
>CAISYQ010000514.1 GCA_903889735.1 uncultured Methylibium sp. | reverse complement strand
CCCGGGGCCGATCAAGGCCATCGGCGCCCCCGCGACCGCCTCACCGCCACCGACGAGGTGCAGGTCGTCTCGGGTGAGCAGCGGCAGCGCCAGCGCCAGCGCCGTGAAGTCGTTCACCACCGCCAGCCGCTCCAGGCCCAGCCCGCGCCGGAGCGCGCTGGCGGAGAAGGACCAGTGGTGGTTGGTCATCTGCACCTGGTCGCCCGTCACCGGGTTCGCGATGCCGATGGCGCCGGCCGCGGGTGCCGGCAGCCCCTGCGTCTGCAGATAGTGCCGCATGGCGCCTTCCAGCGACTCGTGCGCTGCGCAGGGCAACGTGGCTCCGTGCACAAGCGGCGCACCGGGCCCCGGCTGCCAGGCGAAGCGGGCGTTGGTGCCGCCGATGTCGGCGAGGAGGCGGGGGCGGTTGGAGGGCATGGAGAGGGGTTCTTTTCAGGATATCCGAGACAACCTTCGAGGGCGCAGTTCGATCGGCGCCAGCCGCGTTATCACGCGGGGCTTTCAGTGATGAGCTGTATGCAGAGGCTCAAATACCGACGGCGCCCAATGGGGCGCCGTCGGCTATTCCAAGAGCAAGCTAGCTGAGCTTCATCGCGGCTTCATCAGTCGCGTTTGATGCGGCCGCAGCAGGCTCACTGGAACGCAGTCTTGCCACGCGCGAGGCCGGTGCCGTAGGCGCCGCCATTGATAACGGTTGTGTTGGCGTTCGGGAAGTCGAGCTGCGAGTTCACCGCATTGACCGGGAGGGCCAAGACGTCGGCGGCGGTCAGGCTTGCGTTGCCGCAGTCTTGGCTGACGGTGGTGAAGGTGTTGAGAGCCAGGGTGTAGGTCGTGAGGTCTTTCGAGGTCGGCGTGACCATCCGGTTGACAGCAGGATTACAGCCGCCGGTTCCCACGCCTTCGATCGTCACCTTGAAGTCCTTGTTGGATGCCTGTTGGAACATGAACTCATCCATGCCCAGATCGATCAGGAGATTGGTCTTGCCGCTGATCGAAAGTCCACCCGTGGCGTAGGTCACATACATGCCCATGTAGCCGGCCGTCGTGGCAGCCGAGGTGGTAATGGCGAGGTAGAACGAGGCGCCATCTGCCGAGGCGGGCGGAGTGCCGGAGTCCATGAAACTGCCGCCGGTGTAGGTTTCGACGTAGTTCGTGAAGTCGCCGCTGAAGTAGCCCCAGATGCCACCCTGAGCCGTCGTCCCCTGGTTGGCTGGACCTTGGGGCGACGTGTAGCCATTGGAGAACGTGACCGCTGGAGGCGCGGGCGGGGGTGGTGCACTCACGGCAGGGAAGTTGAGCTCATCGACGTACATCACCTTGTCGGCGCTGACCGCGCTGCGACCGTTGGGGAACAGCACCACGGTGCTGTAGGTGCCCGCAGCCGGCATCGTGAACGACAGGGTTTCCCATTCGTCGGCCTTGGTGCTGGCCACGTCCAATTCGGTGGCCGCACCACCTGCAGCCTCGAGCTTGAGCAGGAAGTTGGTGCCTGCAGCCGGGGTGCGGACTCTCAGGGTCACCGTCTTGGCGCTGTCGGTGAGAACCACGGGGTTGAGGCCGGAGATGACCGTGCCGAAATACTCGCCGTCGCCGGCCTTCTTGGTGAACTTGGCGACACGGTTGGTCGCGTCGACGGGGTCGTCAGCCAACTCGGCGGTGCCACCCCCTTGGTTCTCGAAGGGGGCAAAGCTCACAGAGGTGCCGGTGAAGTTGACGCATGCCGCGCTGGTGCAAGTGCCGGTGTTCCCAGAAGCAGGCGACACCACGAAGGTGTTGGTCACCGGGGTGGCCGCCGAGTAGCTGGCGTTGCCGGCTTGCGTGGCTTCGATCGTGCAATTGCCCGCGCTGACCAAGGTCAGGGCCGTACCCGCGACCGTGCAGACCGCCGTCGTGGTGGAGGTCAAGGTGACCGCCAATGCGGAAGTGGCCGTGGCCGAAAGGGCTGGCGTTGTCACGCCGATTCTTTGTTCGCCAGGTGAGGTGAATGTGATCGTCTGAGCGGTCGGCGCCGGTGCCGGAGGCGCATCGGCATCACCGCCGTTGCAGCCGGCGAGCGTCGCGACAGCCAGGAAGAGGGCGGACAGTGGGAGGCGGGGCGACGAGTGGGTCATGGTGGTGAGTCCGGTCGGGTTGAGGTGGTTGCCGAAGGCTCGGCGGGCGGGGCGCTGAGGGGGCCAGGGAGGGCAGGCCGATAAGAGATTTGGGGGAAAGTAGGTTTCTAGAGTTTCATGAAAGCGCGTTCATGAAATCGCTTTCAAAGAAGGATAGTGTCGGGTTTGTGTCGTGACAAGAGGTGGGACCCTGTGGCTTTCCCTTAGTTTGGTGGCGTGGCTGCGCCACCGTCACCAGCGGGTGTTGGCGACTGCTCTCGGCCGAGAGCGCCTGGCGCCACGCTCAGTTGCTTGCCGTCGCTAAAGCGCACCGTGATCGGCGTGCGACCTGCGTTGTAGGCCAGGTAGGTCTTGCGTCCGTCGGGTCGTCGGAACACCGAGTAGAGCGTGGTGTCGGCCGTGACACCAAGCTCGGGGGTGCCCATCTCGGCGAGGCTCAGCATCCAGTGCAGCGCGTGGCTGCGCGTGTCGCCCAGCTCGAAGGAGCCCCAGCGGTTCCACATCGCGAGTCCCTCGGTGGGGTCGGCCAGCGCCATGTACTTGGCGAAGATGTCCTGCCAGATGTCAGCCGGTGGTGGGTTGATGGGCTGCTTGCCGTGGGCGGCGTAGAGATCCATCTCGCCCTTGAGGGCGCCGAGGTTGCGCTTCACATAGGCCGGGTCGCGCCCAAGGTAGGTGGAGGCGGTGGTGATGGGCAGCAGGTTGATGCCCTTGATCTGCCGTGGCTCGTCGGTCCACCAAGTGTTGTGGGCGATCTTGCCGCCGAACACCATGCTGACCTCCACGTTCTTGTATTCCGGCGGCAGCACCTGGCGGTGGATGTCGAGCCAGTAGTGGTTGATGGCCTCGATCTCGGTCGTGTAGAGGTAGATGCCGAGGTCGCGCAGCTCGCGGTTGCCGGTGACCTCGGCCCACAGGATCAGCCCGGCCCAGGCGTTGATGGCCTCGGACGAGGATTCCTGGTTGTTGCCATAGGGGCCGAGGCCGACACCCGAGGCCCAGGAGTGACCTTCATAAGGGTCGAAGGTGCGCAGGAAGGGAAAGTCGGCGCCGCCGCGCCGGGGCGTGGCGATGTCGGCGATCAGCAGGTCCACCATGCTGCCCCACTGTTCCTTGGCGGCCCAGGCCGGGTCGCGCAGGGCGATCTCGGCGGCCGCGCGGATCCAGTAGCCGTAGTGGAAATGGTGGTCGTTCATCTGCTCGACGCTGAAGTACTCCTCGGGGTAGGCCGCCACCGTGCCCAGGCCCTTGTTGAGATGGAAGTAGGTCTTGCCGCTCTCGCCGTTGAACCAGGATTCGATGCGTGTCTTCAGCAGCTTGAGCAGCTGCTCCCGTCCCGCGGCGTCGCCCTGCTGTTCGACGACATCGAGCAGCTTGGTGATCCGCTGCAGGCCTTTGCCCTGCCAATAGGGCCCGTTGCCCATCTCCAGCATCATGCGGCGGGCGTTGCGCAGGTCGGTCTTCATGACGTCGCGCAGCTCGGCAGCGCGCGGCGAATCAGGCAAGCCCGGCCAGAAGGGTACGAAGCCGTTGTAGGTGCTGCGGGTCTTGAAATCCTTTGCGGCCAGGAGCTTGATTGGGCCGCGCAGACTGTCGAAAGCCGGCCCGAGGCGACC
Source organism: uncultured Methylibium sp. (assembly GCA_903889735.1). Classification (GTDB taxonomy): domain Bacteria; phylum Pseudomonadota; class Gammaproteobacteria; order Burkholderiales; family Burkholderiaceae_C; genus Methylibium. The sequence continues at coordinate 240 of CAISYQ010000514.1, read as the reverse complement.
GGCGACCGCGGCGTTGTTGAACCATTGGTGCGGATAAAGCCCGAGCAGCGGCCCGGCGTCCTCGCCCTCCATCGTCCGCGTGGTCGCCTGGAAGCTCGTCTCCAGCCGACTGGAGGTAGGCTCGAATTGCCAGGCAACCCGGGTGTCCTCCAGGAAGGCGTAGGCGTGCTTGGTGAAGAGCTGCAGCGTGGACGCCTGGGCGTCGGGCAGCGCGGCGGCGGAGACATAGCCGCGTCCTGG
>CAISYQ010000513.1 GCA_903889735.1 uncultured Methylibium sp. | reverse complement strand
GAGCAACCAAGTCCCCGCCTTCCCCTGGGGCGCCGACGCATCCGCCGCCCGGGTCACAGCCAGGAAGCGCTTGCCCGAGGTCTCGATGAAGCCGCCATCCCCGCCCTCGGCCCCGCCGCGGGCGGTGAGGTGGCCATGCACCCGGGCGGTGTCGTCGGCCCAGACGATGAGCTTGCCGCCGTCGCCCTGGCGGGTGGCGTCGGCCCGCAGCGTGGCCTTGGCGTCCACCCACACGGTCTGGGCGTTGGGACCGCCGGCGCTCGCGCCCTGCAGGTCACCGCCCATCAGCAGGGTGCCGCCGCCGGTGGCGCCGGACACATCAATCAGCAGATCTTCGCCCAACGTGATGGCGCGGCCCAGCACCCGCACCCGGCCGCCGGTGCCCGCGCTGCCGGCCGGCAGCGCGTTGCGCGGGTCGGGCTGGGGCAGGGGGGCGGGAAGGGGGTGGGGGGACGGCGCCGGCAAAGTTCATCAGGGCGTAGGCGCTGGCGTCGCCGCCGTCGGGCAGGGCACCCGATTCGGCCAGCGACGGGGAGGCGCCAGCCGGGGCTGAGGTCGGCGCGGTGCTCAAGGCAAGGTTCTGCGGCTCCTGGGTCGGGTTCACCGCACCCTCGCCGGGCGCGGGTGAACCGGGGCGGCCCGCCGACGAAGGGGCCGGCGACGCGGTGACCAGCGACACCCCGGCCAAGGGCGAAGCGGCCGCGCCCACGGCCGCATAGACGGTGCCGGTGGATCCGCTGGCCAGCAAATCCGTGGCCGGTGCGGCCCCTGCAGGCCTGGGCACGCCCACCGCCTCGATACGCCCCAGAAGCGAGACCTGCTCGCCGGCCTGGACCTCGATGTCCCCGCCTTGGCTGCGCCCCTGCGCATCCACGCCCTGGGCGATGAGGCTGCCGGTGGCGGTCTGCTCCACGCGCTTTTGCGCCTTGAGGACGATGCGGCCGTCCTCACCCACCACGGCGGTGGTGGCCTGCAGGCGCCCGGCGTTGGTGACCTGGCTGCCGAAGAGGCCGATGCGCTTGGCCACCACATCACCCAGGTTGACCGCGTGGCTGTCGGGCGCCGTGACCTCCCAGGACACCTCGGGGGTGCGGGGATTGACCAGCGAGACCTTGTGGCCGGCGGCCAGCAGGACCTCACCCTCGGGCGAATGGATGAGGCCGGAGTTCTCAACCTGCGGGGCCACCAGGTAGACGAAGCCGCCGCTGGCGGTGCGGATGCTGCCGGCGTTGCGGATGGCCTGGGTGCCCGCGCCGGGCTCCGAGAGCGAGCCAAATTCCAGCCGGCGGGCGGTGAAATCCTGGTCGCTGAGCTTGAGGGTGGAGACGACGAGGGCGCCGACATCGACCTGCGCCCCCTTGCCGAAGACAACGCCGCTGGGGTTGATCAGGAAGACCCGGCCGTTGGACTGCAGCGAGCCCAGGATCTGGCTGGGGTTGCCGCTGAGCACGCGGTTGAGCACCTGGCTGGAGACGGTGGGCTGGATGAAGCGGGTGGTCTCGCCTACGGCGATGTTGAACTGACTCCAGTTGATGATGGCGCCGTTGCTGTTGGTGACGGTCAGCAGCTGGCCCGTCTGCTTGAGGACGGCCTGGCCTTGCACCACCTGGGCGCCGCTGGGGTTGGCCTGGGCCGGCGGCAGGCCCAGGGCCGCCACGGCCGCCGCCATGAAATGCAGCTTCCACCGGCCGCGCCGGCGGTCTTTCAGCATTTGCCAGTGGCTGCGGGTGGTTTTCATGGCGGTCCCGTCAGAAAGATTGGCTGAGCGAAAAATGGCCGTAGTGGTCGCCTTGGCGGGCCAGGCCGGCGCCCTTGGCCACCACGCCCAGGTCCAGCCTCAGGCTCAGGCCCTGGGCCGAGCTCATGCGCAGGCCGCCGCCGACCGCGGCCAGGGTGGTCCGCACCACCTCGCCCGGCTGGGGATGGTTGCGCTCCACCCGTCCGGCCTCGGTGAAGACCTGCCAGCCGCCGGTGAGACCCCAGGCTTGCGCCCAGGGCTGGGGCGCCGACTGGAACTCCAGCGAGACCCGGTGGCCCTTGTCGCCCGCTGCCACGCGGCCGTTGAAGCCGCGCACCGAACCTTCGCCGCCCACGCCGAACTGCTCGGCCGAGACCAGCGCGTCGGGGGTGAACTGCGCGCTCCACTGGGCCTCGAGGCTGCCGCCGCGCCAGGGCAGGCTGGCGCTGAGGGCGGGCCGCCAGATGGTGTAGCGGGGGTTGGCCCCGGCGCGCAGGCCCGGCTCGGCAAACACCGAGGCCGCGCTGCGGCCGCCGCCAGGGAGGTTGCGGCTGACGCCCAACGCCCCGAAGACCGAATAGCTGTCGTCGCGCCAGCTGCCGCTGTAGCTCAGGGTGACCGGTCGGAGCACGATCTCGGGCACCTCGCTGGGGGCGTCGGGCTGGAGCTTGACGTTGCTGGTGACCTTCTTGTTGTCGTAGCCCAGGCTGATGCGGGGCTCCCAGCGGTCCCACCGGGGCAGCAGGCGGGTGGCGCGCAGGCCGAAGGTGGTGCCGCTGCTGGAGAGCAGCAGATCAGGGCTTCCCGTGTTCTGGACCAGGCCTGAATCAACGCTGGAATGCAGCAGGGTGGCCTCGAGCAGCAGCCCGGCGCTGTAGACCGGGGCGCGCAGGTTGAGCACGGCGATCTGGACGTCGGACACATGGCCGGGCGAGGTCTGCAGCTGCAGCGTGCCCACCACGTCGTGGTCGAGCAGGTTCATGTGCTGGAGCAGGGCGCCCACGCGCCACTGACCGGAGTCGGCGTTGCCGGTGTTCTCCAGGGTGACGGCGCCGGCCAGGTTCTCCCGGTCGGCCACGCGCATCACGGCTGTCAGGCGGCCTTCGGCGTCGGGGCTGAAGGTCGTCTGCATCTGGCGGCCGGGGTTCTCGTTGGCCAGGCGCAGTTCGCGGGAGATCACGGTGTCCACCGGGGTGATCCCTTCGCGCACCGAGGGCACGGCCCGGCGGATGTTGTCCTCGCTGCGCTGCGCGGCGCCCTGGATGTCGATGCCGACGATCTTGAATTCGGTGACCTCCAGCCGCACGGTGCCGGAATCCAGCGCCTGCTCGGGCACCAGGACCTCCACCGCGGTGATGCCGGCGGCCTCGTAGGCGTCCTTGACCTGCTGGATGGCTTCCTCGATGTCGGCGAAGCTGCGCGCCTCCCCGGTGAGGCCGGCCACCGCTGCCCGGAGCTGATCGGGGCTCAGCAGCGTGGCGCCCTCGAAGCTGTAGGCCGTGATGGTGAAGCGGGGCTCGATCCGGGTTGCGACGACTGGGGGCGAGGCAGCCGGCCCTTGAGGATCGGCCGAGGCGCTCGGTCGCTGCGGGGTGGCCGCGGGAGTGGGAGGCTCAGCCGCAGCCATCACCGAAGGCAGCGCCGCCAGCAGCCAACCCATGCTTCGCGAAAAAACCATCACACGCAAGGCGGCCACTTTCTAAGATTGTTCCCAGCAGCAGGGTCGGAACATCAACCCAGGAAGTTCATCAGTGCATCATTGGAGTGTTCTGAATTCCTATTGATGATGCCACGGCATTCTGTAAATTCACCCATGAAAACCACCTTCCGCCTGAAACTGACACCGAAACGCATCGCCTTGGCGGTTTCGGTATTCACCACGCTGGCCGTGACGGTGCTGCTGTCGTGGTGGCTGGTCAGCGGACACACGCCCGAGTTGCTGCAGCGGGTGGACCAGTGGGTCTACGACCGCTGGGTCAAGGCTGCGGCCCAGCCGCCGTC
>CAISYQ010000512.1 GCA_903889735.1 uncultured Methylibium sp. | reverse complement strand
GACCGCGGTCGCTGGTGGCGCGCACCACGCCTTCGGTGAAATAGAGCCACACAAAGAGGCTGACCCAGCGGTAGGTGTACATGCGCCGCCGCAGCAGCCCGACCAGCGGGATCAAGAGGGGCAGGGCCTTGAGGGCGAGCATGCCGCTGCCGGTGGGCGCCAGCCACAGCTCCCAGGCCAGCGAGAGCACGATCAGCCCGATCAGGCTGGCCACGGCCACGGCGCGGGTGCCGTTGGCCAGATCACGTCGGGGGCCGAGGGCCGCGGGGCTGGAATCCATGGCTGGCATGATATCGACCATGACGATTTCCGATGCCCAGGGTGGCGTGAAAGACCCGGGCGCCGGCTGGCGCGGGCGCATCGCGCCCTGTGTCCGCACCCTCCAGACCTGGCCCTGGCTCGACACCCTGCAGGTGCTGAGGCAGCGCTTTCGCGAAGACCGCCTGGGTCTCACCGCCGGCAGCCTGACCTTCACCACCATGATCGCCCTGGTGCCGCTGGCCACGGTGATGCTGGCGGTCTTCAGCGCCTTCCCCATCTTTGGCCAGTTCCAGGGGGCGCTGGAGAAGTACCTGATCCAGAGCCTGGTGCCCGAGGGCATTGCCCGGCCGGTGCTGGGGGCCTTGACGCAGTTCTCGGCCAAGGCCCACCGGCTCGGCGCGGTCGGGCTGGCGGCCTTGGGGTTGACCGCCCTGGCGCTGATGCTGACCATCGACCGCACGCTCAACGCCATCTGGCGGGTGCGCCAGCCGCGCCCGCTGGGTCAGCGTGTGCTGGTGTATTGGGCGGTGGCCACGCTGGGCCCGCTGCTGCTGGGGGCCAGCCTCACGCTCACGTCCTACGCGGTCTCGGCCTCGCGCGGCTGGGTGGGGGCGCTGCCGGGCGGCGTGAGCCTGCTGCTGGAGGTCCTGGAGTTCCTGCTGCTGGCCGGCGCCATGGCCGCACTGTTCCACTACGTGCCCAACACCAGCGTGCGCTGGCGCCATGCGCTCTCGGGCGGACTCTTCGTGGCGGTGGGCGTGGAGGTGGCCAAGAAGGGGCTGGCCTGGTACCTGCTCAAGGTGCCGACCTACAGCACCATTTACGGCGCCTTCGCGACCGTGCCCATCTTCCTGGTCTGGCTCTACCTGGGCTGGCTGGTGGTGCTGTTCGGCGCCGTGATCGCCGCTTACGCGCCCAGCCTGTCGCTGCACCTGCTGCACCGCCCCGACGCGCCGGGCCAGCGCTTTGCGCTCACCGTGCAGCTGCTGCGCGAACTCGCCGCCGCCCGCGCCGCCGCGGGCCATGGCCTGGGCGCGGTGCAGCTCGCCGCCGCACTGCGCACCGAGCTGCCGCAGCTCGAACCGCTGCTGGCGCTGCTGGTGGCGCTGGACTGGGTGGCCCGGCTCGATGAGCCCGGTGAAGCCCGCTACCTGCTGCTCTGCGACACTGCCACCACGCCCGCCCAGCCCCTGCTCACGGCCCTGCTGCTGGAGCCCTCGGAGGCGGTGCAGCCCTTCTGGCGGCGCGCGGGCCTGGGCGAGATGAGGCTGGGCGAGCTGCTGACCTAGGTGCACCCGAGCCAGGAGTCCCCCATGCCCCTCCAAAAGTTCCTCGAGCGCTTGATCCTGGCGTGCATGGCGCCCTTGGTCCTGCTGACGGCCTCACTGGCGATTTATGACGTGATCGAGCTCGAGGACCGCGGCGCCGTCGCGGCCAAGGCGACCCTGGACCACCTGATCCAGCACCTCGACAAGGGCTTGGAGACCCGAATCCATGGTCTGCAGCTGCTGGCGACCTCGCCCTCGCTCGACCCACCCGGCCAGTACGCGGCCTTCTACCGGGAGGCCCAGGCCTACCGGGAGGTCTTTGACAGCCATGTCGCCCTGGTCGATGCATCGATCCAGATGCTGCTCAACACCCGGGTGCCCTACGGAGATCCGCTGCCGCCCTTGCCGCCGTCCACCTGCCGGGCGGCCGAGCGGGCCATGCTGGCCACGGGCCAACCGGCCATCTGCGGCCGGGTCCTCGGTCCCATCGCCCAGGCCGATAGTGCGGTCATCCTGGCGCCCGTCTTGCGCCAGGGCCAGCCCACGCAGTTCCTCGGGGTGCCTGTGGCGCATGCCTTGTTTCAGCAGCAGCTGGACCAGATGGACCTGCCCGCAGGATGGTCGATCGCCTTGCTCGACGGCGAAGGCCAGCCCGTGGCCCGCCGCGAGGCGGCGTCGGAGCATCCCTCGGTCTGGCGCGGTCTGGACCGGCGCTGGACCTCGAGTTCAACCGCGGCGGGCTGGTCGGCGGTGCTGGCGATCGATGCACGGGCCTACTACGGCCCCATCTTCAAGGGGGGTGCCGCCCTGTTGATCGGCCTCATGGTCACCACGCTGGTGGCGGCGGGCGGTGTTCGGCGCGCGGCCCGGCAGCTGGCCGGCGCCGTGGCCTCGCTCAGCCGGCCGCCTGGCGACCCCCTGCCGACCGGCTCCGAGCTGCCGTCGCCGGCCATCCACGAGATCACCGCCGCCCGCCAGGCGCTCAACGAGCTGACCGCCGCCCGGGACCTGGCGCAGGCCGCCCGGCTGGAGCAGGAGCAGCTCGGCAGGGCCAAGCTGGAATCGGCACTGGCGTCCATGACCGATGCCGTGTTCATCACCGACACCCAGGGCCGGCTGACCGACTTCAACGAGGCTTTCCTCACCACCCACCGGTTCAGCAGCCGGCAGGAATGCGAGGGCACGCTGGCCGGGCATTCGACGCGGACCGATCTCTTCATGCCGAGCGGCGAGCCGGTGCCGCTCGAGCAGTGGCCGGCATCCCGGGCGCTGCGGGGCGAGTCGGCGGTCAATGTGGAATTCGCGCTGCGCCGCCGGGGCCGGGACGACATCTGGGTCAACAGCTACAGCTTTGCCCCCATCCACGGGCACGACGGTGGCATTGTTGGCTCGGTCACCTCGGGGCGGGATATGACCGAGATCCGCAAGGTGCAGGAGGCGCTCGAGCGGTCCCACCGCGACCTGCGCCACCTGGTCACCCAGATGAACCTCGTCGAGGAATATGAGCGCAAGCGGATCGCCCGCGAGCTGCACGATGAGCTGCAGCAGTCATTGGGGGTCATCCGCATCGATTTGGTGGCAATCGGTCGGCAATGCGCTGCTGATGGGGCCGGCGCCGCGGTGCTGGCCGGCCAGACGGTGGCCTTGGTCGATGGCGCGATCACGTCGATCCGGCGCATCGTCAGCGACCTGCGGCCACAGATCCTCGACGAGCTCGGCCTCGCGGCCGCCCTGGAATCGATGGTGAGGAACTTCGGCGATCGCCACGGCCTGGACGCCACGCTGGACATCCTGGGGCGCGAGGCCGGGGATGGGGCGGTCGCGGAGCCGCCGGCGGCGGTGGCCAGTGCCCTCTACCGCATCACCCAGGAGGCCCTGAACAATGTGCGCAAGCACGCCCAGGCGGACTTCGTCTATGTGTTCCTGGACCTGTCGTCGGCCGAGCGGATCGAGCTCCTGATCAACGACGACGGCCGGGGCCTGCCGCCGTCCAACCCGGCCCAGCCCGTGTCCTTCGGCCTGCGCGGGATGCGGGAGCGGGCCGAGGCCCTGGGCGGCACGCTGTCGCTGCGCTCAGACCCGGGCCAGGGCACGACGGTGCGGGCCTGGCTGCCGCGCTGGCCGCAGGGCGACGGCGCGGTCGCCGCGGGTGCGGCACCGGCACCGGCGCCCGGCCTCGGCGCCAGGGCCTGAGCGCCAGGGCCTGAGCGTGCGCTGAGCCTCTGATCGCCCAGCACCCAGCCGCCCGGGCGGCACGCTTCTCACATCACCGCGTCCAGCACCGCATCGGGCGACTCGCCCATCAGCGCGTGGCCCGAGGGCAGCAGGCGGATCTCGGCGTGCAGGGCCGTGGCCAGCGCCTGGGCCCCCTTGGGCAGGGTCATGGCGTCCTTGCCGCCCAGCACCAGCCGGGCCGGGCAGCGCACCCGGGCGGCGGCTTCCAGCCCGCCGGTGTAGCGGTCGCAGACGCTGAAATCGTGGTGGAAGAGGTTGCCATGGCCGGCCGCCGCATAGCCGGCCTGCAGGCGGCGCATCAGCGCGCGGTTGGCGCCGTGCAGCCAGGTGCCGGGGCCGGGGTTGGAGGGCTTGGCCGCCAGGGTGGAGATGGAGAAGGCATTGACCTGGTCAATGGCCCGCAGCGGTGCGCTCAGCGCGGTTTCCAGCAGCGCCGGCGAGACCTTCATCGGGAAGGCGGTGCCGATCATCACCAGACGCTCCACCCCGGGCCGGTCTTGGGCCATGCCGCCCGGTCCACCCGTGGCGCTGCGGGCAGCCGCCTCCAGCGCGATCAGCGAGCCCATGCTGTGGCCGGCCAGGGTGGCGCGCTGCACGCCAGCCGCGGCCAGCAGGGCCAGCAGCCAGTCGGCCGTGGCCTCCACGCTGGGCAGCGCCGGGCCCTGGCTGCGGCCGTGGCCGGGCAGGTCGACCGCCAGCACCGAGCGGCCGTGGTGG
>CAISYQ010000511.1 GCA_903889735.1 uncultured Methylibium sp. | reverse complement strand
TCCAGCAGGATCAGGTCGGGCGGGCTGGGGCCGCGGACGGCCACCAGCGCCTTCTCGCCGCTGTTGGCGAGCTTGACGCGGTACTCGTCCTTGAGCAGCCCAGCCATCAGCGAGAGGTTGTCGGGGGTGTCATCGACGACGAGGATCGTCTTCTTCTGAAGGTAGTCCACGGGAGGGCTCATGTCAGGATCGGAGGGGTTGGGGCGGAGCCGGTGCGTCAACTGGCGTTGCTGCGCTCGGCCTGCTCTGCTGGGAGCAGAACCCCATTGATTTTCAGGCCTTGCGCTTGGGCTTCTTATAAGAGGAGCACCAGCCGATGCGGTGCACCAGGCGGTCGGACATCAGGTCGCACTCGCCCCATTCGTCGGCGGGCTTCTCTGGGGCCCAGGCCAGGCAATTGAGGCACTTCTGATCGGCGTTGTGCTTGGGGTAGCGGGCCGGGTCGACCCGGGTACTGTCGTGCCGGTAGCCGATGGCGGTGGCCTTGGGCTCGGTCTCCTCGACCCTCTTGAAGGCGGCGCAGGCCGGCGGCGCATGGAGGCCGGCGAGCCCGGCGGCCACGGGAACCAACAGCACGACCCGGCGGTTGATCTGGCTCATGGGTCAACTCCTCAATTCGTGTTCGCAACCGGCGATGATGTTAGCGCCACCCCGCTTCTGGCGGCCATCCGGGAGCACCCGCGGCGTTCAGCGCCGAGCCTGGCTCAGCGTGGGGTCGGGTCGGACCGAGGGCAGGGGGTTGCCGGGGGGCGGTGCCTCTGGGGGCGTTTCAGGCCGCAGGGCGGGGGGCAGCACCGCCGGGTAGTACCGGGCGAGGTGCGAGCCATAAAGCGGCTTGTAGGCGCCCTGGTGGCAGGTGGCGCAGTTCACCTTGGCCACATCGCCCAGCGGGCCGCGCCGGTTGGCCGGAAAGATCGTGATCAGCGGGTCGGCGGTCAGGTACTGCTGGTTGAGGTCGCGCACCAGGCGGATGCCGTGCCAGGCCGTCACCCGCTGCGGGGTCGACAGGTTCCAGGACTGCAGCGACTGGGCGTTGTGGCAGTAGTTGCAGTTCACGCCCAGCGCCTTGGACATGTGCATCATCAGCCCGTAGGTGCGCTCGGCATGCTGGATGGGCGCGCGGGGCGAGCCGTCGCCCGGAGGCAGGGCCATGGCGCCGTTGACGCGGATGGGTTCGTTCCCGAGCAGGAAGGTGCCGAAGGGGTCGCCGGGCAGGGAGGTCAGGCCCACCTGCGGCTGGGCGAGGTTCTGGCCGGCGCGGTCGCCGAGGCCCGAGCTCGGGCCCGTTCCGGTGGGTTGCCGGAACCAGATGTTCTGTGGCACCGGGTGCCCCCGGTGGCAGGTGTAGCAGGTGACGCCGGTCTCGCCGAGGTGGTCGCGCCAGGAGGCGTTCATGTGCTGCACCATCTGGAACATGCGCCGGGCCACCACCTTGGTGTAGACCTCGTCGCTGGCGAAATTGCCCTGGACATGGCAGTAGGTGCAACCGGCCTCAGGCGCTACCCAGGCGGTGATGGCGGTCATGGTGCGGCCGAATTCCGACAGGCTCAGGTCGCCCAGCACCTCGATGTTCTCGTAGGTCTCGCCGGCGTTCGGGGTGCCGGGCCGCAGCCGGGCTGCGCGCGCGATCTCGGGCTCGGCGTTCAGCGCCGCCTGGGCGTCGAGCGTGCGCGGGTTGTAGACCTGCACCATGGCCGTGCCGCGGTAGCCGCCCTGCACGGGGGTCACGGGCGGGCGCTCGCAGGCCGCGAGCAGGCAGGGCAGCAGGACCGACAGAAGGGCCCGCGCCCGAAGGGGC
>CAISYQ010000510.1 GCA_903889735.1 uncultured Methylibium sp. | reverse complement strand
GCTCGCTGGGGCAACAGGCGAAGGTTCCTTGGTACGTCTGGATGACGACGTTGTTGCCATTCAGGGCGTCTGACAGCGTGTTGGAGCCCATGTGGACTTCGCTTTTCGGCCCGATTCCGCCGTCATCACCGAAGATGAGGAAGTCATACGGATCGATCAGCCAGGTGCCCGTGCGCCCGGCGGCCGCCAGGGTGGTGACGACCGTGCCGTCGGCCACCTGAACGTTGTGGGCCGAGGTCTCGATGAAGCCGCCATTGCCGCCATTGCTTCCGGTACCGCCCTGGCCACTCTCCCCACCCGGCGCGCTGGCGTCGAGCCGGCCCGCCACCTTCGTGGTGCCCGCGGCCATGCCGCCCAGCAGGATGATCTTGCCCTCATGCTCCTGCACGGTCTGGGCCTGCACCACGCCGCTCTGGTTCACCACGCTGGCCAGCAGGCTGTCGCGCGCGCCGGCGCTCATCAGCACCTGGCCGCCGTCGGCCTGCAGCAGCCCGCCGTTGTCAGCCAGGGCGTCCACCGCGTTCTGCTCGACCTGCAGCCCCAGCAGGCGGCTGCCGTCGAAGTTCAGGCTGACCACACGACCCGCGCCCAGCGCCACGGTGCCCAGACGCGCGCTGATGCTGCCCTGGTTGAGCACCTGGTGGCCCAGCAGGGCCACGTAGCCGCCTTCGGCCGCGGTGAGGCGGCCCTGGTTGATGACGCTGGCGGTGGGGGCGACGGAACTGCCGGTAAAGCTTCGGGTGGTTTTGCCCAGTTCGCCGTCGGCCACGTCGAGGGTGCTGGCCACCAGGCCGCCCACGTCAACCTGCGCGCTGCGCCCGAACAGCACGCCGTGCGGGTTGATGAGCCAGACCTGGCCGTTGGCCTGGATGCGCCCGAGGATCTGCGAGCCGCGGGTGTCCTGGATGCGGTTGACGGCGATGGCGCTGGCCGAGGGCTGCAGGAAGTTCACCGCCTCCATCGCGCCGAGGTTGAAGCTCTGCCAGCTGAGCGAAAGGTTCTGGCTGTTCTGCTGGACCGGGGTGGTGGTCTGGCCGGCGGCGCCGCCCTGGCTGATGCTGCCGCTGCCGGCGGTGACCTGACCGCCCTGCGGCCCGGCCTGGGCGGCCGGGGCCAGCAGGCCGGCGGCGCCCAGCGCGGCGCTCAGGGCCAGGGCCAGGCGGGTCGGGCGCCCTGGGTGGCTGGAGGGGGGCGCTGGGGTCCTGCCTTGGGTGGGGCGGTGGTTCATCGTCGTCTCCGGTGGCGGGCGGCGAGCCGCGCAAAAAGGGGCGCGGCGCAGCCCGCAACACAAGGGGTGGCCGGTCAGCGCAGCCCCTGCAGCAAGCCGGCATTGAGGTCGTTGAAGGCCTTGATGAGCGCGGTCATGGCCTCGGTGTTGTTCTGCAGCTGGGCCGTGATGGCCTGCAGCTTGCCCTGGTCCAGCTCGCCATCGCGGATCTTGTTGCTGATGAGCGTGTTGAGGAGGTTGGTGATGGCGGTGAAGTCGGTCGAGGTGTAGGTCGCGCTGTCAGCGTCGGTGTACTGGCCCGAGGTGAGCTTGGCCAGGATGTCGTCCGAGCCCTGCTCCAGGGCCAGTGCACTGGCCGTGGCGGCCAGGCCGCTCACGCCGCCGGCGATGATCTCGCGCGCGGCGGCGATGAGGTTGTTGCGCTCGGCCAGATCGTCCATCAACACCTTGTACTGGCCGGCCATGCTCTCCTGGGCCAGCAGGCGGCTGGTGACGGCGAGGTCCATGGCGCGGGTGCGCACGCCGTTGATGAAGAAGGCGCCGTGGCGGTCGACATACACGTCGCCACCTTCGGTGAGGTCCTCGCGCAGCTCGGTGCTGGTGGCGGGCGTCTGTGCGGCGCGCACCAGGCTGGTCGGCGCCGTGGCCGGCACGGTGAGCAGGCCGAAGGCGGCGAACTGGCCGTCGAACTCGCGGTTGAGCGCCTCGAGGATGGCGTTGATGTCGGCGGCCGAGTAGCCCTGCAGCCCGATGCCGGCCGAAAATTCGATCAGCGGGTCGGCGCCGAACTTGTAGCGCAGGGCGTTGGCGATCTCGTCGAGGGAGACACGGGTTGTGGCAGACGCACCCTCGAGCAGGTAGACGGCGTCATCGCGGTACACGCGATAGGCAGGGTTGGTCCTTGCCACACCTGCCGCATCGGGATCCGCAGATCGCAATGCCCGCCCGAACAGATAGGCCGCCGCCGCCAGGCCGGTGAGGGTCTCGGCCGGGGTGTTGGTCGTGGTGACGCTGGCTGTGACCGGGTCGGTCTGCCAGGTGCTGATCGCCGGGACCGAGGAAACGTAGAGGCTGCTCATGGTCTTGTCCTTGCCTGTCGGGGTGCGCGGCCGGTGGCCCGCAGGAAGCGGAAGGCTCCCTGCGGCAGCATGTGGGGCGGCGTTGAGCGGCGGAGCGTGCGGATGCTAATACTTAAGTCTATTTTTGCCCATCATCAGCGGGGGCTTGAACCGTTGTGCGATTGGCGCATGGGCTGGCCCTGGCCACAAAAGTTAATGCCCGCCCGGCCGGGGGAGAGCCCGGCTACCGGATGGCCGCAAAGTTCTATAGACTAAAGAACTATTTTTCATCCACAGCAACCCGTTGGGATCGGGGTTGAGCGACTTCCTTGGAACCCCAGCACCCCACCTTTGCGCTGCCCTGCTGCCCGCCTGGATGCCCCGCCCTCCCGGCAGGCTGCTGCGCGGGACGGCCGGGCTGGGCTTGGCAGCGCGCCCTGCTGGGCCTGTGGCTGGCAATGGCCGCTGCGGCGGGCGGGCTGCCGACCGAGGCGCAGGCACAAGCCCAGGTGCAGACCCAGGCACAAACGCAGAGCGCCCGTGGCACACCGGCCCCGGTCAGCCCGGCGGCCTTGCAGCGCGGCGCGGTGCTCGACCTGGGCAGCACGCTGCCGGGCCTGACCCGCGAGCCGGTGCGCCTGGTGAGCGCCGGCCGGCCCCTGGCCGAGGTGCAAAGGCACCTGGAGCCGACGCTGGGCGTGCGCCTGATCCTGAGCGGCGGCGCGGCCGACATCACCGTGAGCGGCGAGTTCACCGGCGAGGACGGCCTGTCCTTCGTCCGCGCCTTGGCCGCCAAGCTGAGGCTGGACTGGGCGGTGGGTCGCGAGGGCATCTACCTGGCGCCAGAGGGCAGCGCCCGCTCGGTGGTCTTCAATGCCCCGACGCCGACCATCGCCTTCCGCGCCGCGGCCCTGGCCAACCAGGAGTTCGAGGAGCTGGGCTCGAGCATCCGCGTGGTCGGCCGCAAGGAGGAGATCACCGTCACGGGCATCCCGGCCTGGATCAACCAGGTGGCGGCGCTGCGGATTCCGGCGCTGGTGGACTTCGTGCAACGCACCATGGCCCAGTTCGCCGCGAGCAAGGAGGCGGCCGCCGAGCAGGCCCGCTGGGATGCCGCGAGCAACCTGCCGGGCGCCGGCAATTCGGCCCAGGGTGAGCCGCTGAGCCTGATGGTGTTCCGGCTCAACAACGCCTATGTGGACGACAAGCGCCTGGCGGTGGGCTCCAATGCGGTGCTGATTCCCGGGGTGGCCTCGCTGTTCCGCCAGTTCACCGGGCTGGGCGGCGGCGATGTCGCGACGCAGACCGGGGTGCTGGACACCGGCACGACCCGGATGGGCCGGATCGAGCCGCTGGCGGGCGGCCGCAGCGGGCGGCAAGACCGCCTGGACCGCTTCGACCGGCTGGAGCGGGAAGACGATCCCGGCCGGGCCCCGCGCCCGCCGGCCCAGGCGCTGGCCAACCAGCCGGCGGTGATTGCCGATTCGCGCATGAACGCGCTGATCGTGCGCGACCGCGCCAGCATGCTGGCGCCCTACAAGGCGCTGGTGGAGGTGCTGGACCAGTCCACCGACATGGTGCAGCTCGACGCCTTCGTGATCGACATCAAGGCCTCCAAGCTGGACGAATTCGGCTTCGGGCTGAGCTGGGCGGGTTCGAGCCGGGTCAATTCGCCCGGCTTCTCGCCCGGCGGCACGGTGCCCGCCGGCGCCAACGTGATCCTGCAGGCGGTCCGCGGCGCGCAGCTGCTGGCGCAGATCCGCGCCCTGGAGACCAATGGCGACTCCGAGATCCTGACCGTGCCTTCGGTGGTGACGCTCAACAACCTGGAGGCCACCTTCTCGGCGCGGCAGAACTTCTACGTCAAGGTGTCGGGCAACCAGGACGCCTCGCTGACCAAGGTGACGGCCGAGACGCTGCTGAAGGTGACACCGCTGGTGTCGAACGCCGCGGGCAGCAGCGGCAACGACCGCCGCATCCGGCTGCTGATCAGCATCCAGGACGGCTCGGTGGACTCCAGCTCCTCGTCGGTGGTGGACAACCTGCCGCGCACGCTGGAGAACCAGATCTCCACGCAGGCGGTGGTGCGCGGCGGCGACACGCTGGTGATCGGCGGCCAGGTGGTGCGCAAGAGCATCAAGCGCATCGCCGGCCTGCCCATCATCCGGGACATCCCCCTCCTCGGGGCGCTGACCAGCTCGCGCTCGGACGAGTTCGAGCAGTATGTGCGGGTCTATGTGGTGCGCCCGCGGCTGCTGGGCGATGATTCCACGGCGCTGAGCGCCCCGGTTGCACCGGAGCGGGCCGACCCGCTGGTGAATGGCGTGATCGACCGGGTGCCGGGGCTGATCCGCGGCTCGGGCCTGTCGCCGCGCGGGCTCGACGCCCAGCGCCCGCCGGGGCCCGCGGGGCCGGGGGCCGAGCCGGTCGTGGTGCCGGTACCCCAGCCGGTGCCGCCGCCCGAGCGCAGCGCCCCCGCCAAGCCCGGCGGCCCCGCGACGCCGGATACCGGCACCGACTGGAACCCCGATGACCCGGCCTGGCGACCTCCCGGCGGTCCCCTGGGGGGTCCAGGCGGCCCGGGCGGGGCACCGGCCGGACGTCCTGCCGCCGCCGTGACGGTGACGAGCGGCCGCGCCGGCGCGGGGACCAACGCCGCGGCGCCCCTGCGGGTGGATGCGCCGACGCAGATCGCCCGCGACCAGGAGATGCGGCGCATTCTCGAGACCGAGCTGCAGCGCACGGAGCAGACCACCGTCCGGCTGGTGCGCGACGCCGCCCAGGGCGTGGAGGGCGCGGGCGCGGCGCTGGCCCGGGCCCGCGCCGACGGCGAATCCCTGCGCAAGGAGCTCGCCCGGCTCCAGCCCCCTCTCGCGGCGGCCCCGGCCGTCCGCTGAACCGGAGTTCACGCCATGCCCCTGTTCTCGGAATTCATGTCGGATCTGTCCCAGCGGCGCGGCATCCGGCGCATGCCCGACGGCAGCCGGGTGACTTACCGGCTGCGCCTGCACGGCTCGGCGGCGATCACGGTGATGACCGACGAGCTCGACCCGGCGGCCAGCGCCCGCGCCATCTCGGAGGCCTGGCCGGTGCCGCCGGCCGCCGGCGCTTACGGCGAATTCATGCGGATCGCGCTGCGCTTCAACCGCAGTGCCCTGCACCACCTGGACGCCGGGATCCTGCAGGACCCGGCCAACCCGGGCCAGTTCCGGCTGACCTGGTTTGTGCCGGCGCTGGCGCGGCCGGGTGCCGAGTGGTCGCAGCAACTGCGCCTCTTCGGCAAGCTCACCGACCAGGCCTGGAAGACCATGCCCTCGCCCGCCCAGGTGGCCGGCCCGCGGCGGGCGCCGGTGGAAGACGCCGGGCAGGTGATCTTCATGCCATGAGGCTGCCAAGCCACCGCGGGAGGGTCTGGGGGTGAGCGACCTCAAGGCGCTGCGCGAGGTGGAGGGCATCCGCGTTCGCCGGGTCGACCAAGCCGAGGACCGGCTGCGCCGGGCCCAGCAGCAGCAGCGCGAGGCCGAGGAGGCGCTGGAAGAAGCCAAGCTGGCGCTGTTCGATTACCTGCAGCGCCTGCCCGGCCTGATCGAGCAGGTGTATGCCGACTGCATCGGCTACCTGGTGAGCCGCGAGTTCGTGCAGGACAAGGTCCACGAGGAGGGGCGGCTGCGCGCCCGCGTGGCGGACTACCGGGCCAAGGTGACCGAGGCCGAGGGCGCGCTCAAGGCCGCCATCCAGGCCGTGCTGGAGGCCCAGCAGGTGCTCAACCGAGAGCGCGTCAAGCTCGACGCCATGCGCGAGATGATCAAGGAAGAGCGCAAGCTCCTCAAGCTGGTGGAGGCGCGCGCCGAGGCCAAGGTGCTGGACGAGTTGGCGAGCTCGAAGTTCGTGCGGGCGATGCGCAAGGCGGCCTGAGGGCCCGCCGTCTGTCCCCGGGCCCGTGCCCGCCCTCCCCCGGGCTCACACCTTCAAGGCATTGGTGCGCTGGCGCCAGCGCGAGACATCGGGCTTGCTGGTGTCGACCGGCGCGGCCTTGTCGAGCTTGAGGCCGTAGTGCAGACTGAGCTGGCGGCGGAACTCCAGGTCCTGGGCGATCTGCGCGAACTCGGGCGCGTAGGGGTCGATGCCACGCGCCGACAGGCCGGTGGCGTCCATGACCTCCTGCACCACCGCGGCGGCTTCGGCGCGCTTCTGGTGCTGTTCAGCCACGAACTGCTCCCATTTCTCGACCTTGGCGCCGGCTTCGGCGATGAAGGCGTCCACGTCGCCGAGCGGTGTGCCGGCAGCGGGATCGGGTGACTCCTGGCCCGAAGCTTGGGGTTTGTCTCTCGGTGAATCTTCCATGGGCGGTTCTCCTGCGGGGGATCGGTGTCTGGGCGGCGCGGAGCCCGGGGCTGCGGGTCGGCCAGCGCATCAGGCGCATCAGGCGATCAAGCCATCATCATGCCGTGGTGCTGCAGCGACCCCCATGAATCGGCGGGTGGGCTGCCCTGGGTTTGAGGCGGGGCGTCAGCGGAGGTCTTGGCGGTTTCTTCCTTCTTGGCGGTTTCCGCCTTCTCGGTCGCCACCTCGCCCACCGCCGTCCCGTACAGGGCCTTGGCGAGCTCATTCACCGCGGGGGAACGGATGTCGACCGCCCCCGGTTCGGTGCGGGCCAGGGCGGTGATGGCCAGGATCTGCCCGCTCGACAGCCCCGCCTGTTCGAGCATCTTCTGGGCGTTGAGAAACTCGTCCGAGCCAGCGTCGGCGGTCTGCAGATGTTCCGCCAGATAGACCAGGGCGTAGAACTTGTTCTGGCCCGCCAGCTGGGCCTTCGCGGCCTCCAGTTCCTTGCCCTCGAGGCCCTCGAACCGGGACTCGAGCTGTTCGGGGGTGATGGCCGCCTTCTCGCCCGCGTCATGGCGGCCCTTGAACGTTTCGTAGACGGCGGCGCTGATCACCGTCATCAGGCTGAGCACCGACAAGACCACGGAAGCCGTGGCCAGGCCCGCCCCCACGCCCACACCCACCCCGGTGGCCGTGGCCACATGGCCGGCCAGGGCCGCGCCACTGCCCGCGATGGCGAGCGCACTGCCAGCCATCAGCAGGTGGTTGGCCGTGGCCTTGACCTCCAGCCTGGCCTGCGAATGCTGGAAGACGTTGGCCAGCGCCCCGCCCAGGCTGGCCTGGTCCGCACCCTGGAGCTGCCGGGTAGCGGCCGCCAGCTTGTATTGCTGGGTATTGAGCTCCGTCCTGACCGCGTTTTGCTTCTTCAGGGCGTGCGCGCTGGTGGCCAGGCTGATCACCGCGCCCGCGGAGCCCACAAAGGGGATGGCGTTATGCAGGGCGCCTGCCACCGCCTTGCCGGCTTTCGCGCTGAGCTCGTGGGCGATCGCGACGCCCGCTTCAGCGGCGCCATTCAGGCCCCCGGCGACGCCCAGCGCCACGTTGATGCGGTCGCTCTTCTTGCCGGCCTCCTGGTGCTGGAGCCAGGCCTGCGCCACCTCAGAGGCTTGCGCCCCCGAGGCACTGTCCACCCCGTACAGCGCGGCCCGGGCCTGGGGACCCGATTGCGCCACCTGCGCGCACCGCGCCTGGAAGTTCTCCGCGCCCTGTCGGGTCTGCGCCAACTGCTTTTCGGTATCGCGCTGGGCCAGGGCATCGACGATCGTCGAGAAGATGCCGCCCAAGGCCCCGGAAACCGACCTTGAGAGGGATGACAGGGTCAGTTCGAAGGCCTTGACGATGCCGGCCTCCGTCCCCGCCTTGGCGGTGTCTTTGGCCACCGCCGCCGGGCCGCCACGCCGGGCCATGACGGCGTCCAGCGCCCGGCGCTCCTCATCGCTGGCCAGCACCACCACGGTGTCCCGTTGGGGCGTGGCCTGGCCGGCCAGCGGCGGTCTTGCGGCGCCCGCTGGTCGCTGCAGGGCGGGCAGCGTGCTGTCGCCGGCAGCAGGCAAGGCCTGCCCTGCTCCGCCGGGCGGCAGGATCGGGGGCGTCAAACCGGGTCGGATGGTCCCCGCAAGGGTCGGCATGGCAGCGCTGCTCAGGGCTTCAGACTTGGATGGGACCAGCCTGTCAGGCTCTC
>CAISYQ010000509.1 GCA_903889735.1 uncultured Methylibium sp. | reverse complement strand
GGCTCGTGGGTCGCGCGCCACGCTCGGTCGCCGTGGGCGCCCTCGCTGGCTGTGGTGCTGATCACGGCCGGAGGCTTCGCCGGAGCCGCCTACGGCACAGTGCTGAACTTCGACTCACCATCGCAGGCGATGACAACGGTGTGGTTGCTGGGCCTGTCCTTCGTGATCCTCGAGTTCGTGGGCGGGGAGCTGGAGCGCAGGGCGCTCTGGATGGTGGGCCTGCTCAGCGTGGCCAGCACGGGCGGCAAGGCGAGCGCGGTCATCGTGGTCATTGGTGCCCTCGGCCTGACCCTTGTTGCTGGCCTCGTCTTGCGGGCCTCGTGGCGCGATCGAGCATTCTGGGCGCTGGTGGTCTGTGCTGTGCCGGCGGCGATCACCTATGCACTCGTCCTGATGGGCAGCGCCAGCTCCGGTGACCTGCGGCTGCTCACCTGGGAGTTCCGCGCCTCCACCGTGCAGGGGCTCAATCTGGGCACCGGCGTGCTGGGCATCGCGGCCGGCACCGGCATCCTCATGCTGGCCGTCATCCCGCGCTGGGCCGGGCTGGTCGGGCTCTGGCTTCAGCCCGCAACCCGCTGGGCGCCCATGAGCCTGTTCGGGGGCGGGCTGGTGGTGATGGGCCTGGCACCGCTGGCCGTGCTCAGCCAGGGGGTGAACGAACTGTGGTTCGCGCTCTCGGCCTCGGCGCCACTGGCGGTCATCTCGGCCATCGGGCTCAGCGAGGCATGGGGCCTGCTGGGCGCCCGGTCCCCTGGCGGATCCCGTCGCCTTGCTCTTTGCGCGGGGTTGAGTGTCGTGACCGGGCTGGTGTTGCTCGCGGCGGTGGGGCTGCTCTGGTCGCAGGGGGGAGCCGCGATCGTCTCGGTGCGGGCGCTGGGGCCGCTGCTCGTCTTTGGGGCCGCCGCTGTCGTGGGTCTGGTGCTCGGTCTTGGTGCCGGCCGCTCGGGCTCACGGTGGCTCACCGGGGTGACAGTCGTCATCACGGTGCTTGTCTCGGCCTCGGCGCTGGCTCGCCTGACCCCGGTGTTCGGGGAGGTGGAGACACGCTCCTTGGGGACCGTCTCGGCGGCCCCTTCGGTCGTTGCCGAACTTCCTGCTGGCTCGGCCCTGCCCGCCGCGGGGCCGGCTCCTCTGCTGGGGCCTGGAGAGGAGTGGTCGAGTCTTGAGGTGGAGGCGGCCTCCTTCCTTACGTCTCAAACCACCGCCGCGGACATCGTGGTCACCAATCGACCGGTGAGCTCGCTGGTGCCGGCACTGACCGCCCGGCGGATGTTCATCGCTGGCTCGGCGTACCAGACGCTGTATGGGCGGCCCGGGGATGTGGCAGCCATACCGTCACGGATGGAGATCTCGCAGCGGTTCGCTGAGGCGCCGGGCTTGGCGGATTTCGGTTCGCTCTGCTCGGCGGGGGTCACGTGGGGGTGGATGTCAGCGACCGGTGGAACGCCGGCAGGTTCGTGGGAGCCCTACGCGACAGTGCGGTTCGAGAATGCTGCGGTGCGGGTCATC
>CAISYQ010000508.1 GCA_903889735.1 uncultured Methylibium sp. | reverse complement strand
GGCGCCTGCGGCGGCGGTGGGCTGCCCACCGCCGCCGCGAGCGGCGCGCCGCCCACGCGTGCTCCGGTGGCTCCCCGTCCCGCCAAGGCTCTTCCTCCTCCAGTGCGCGTTCCGCCGTCGACTTCGGTGCCCGCCGACGCCGCCGCCCCACCGGCTGAGAGGCCAGTGATGGCGATCGCGACGCGCCCATCGCCGCCCGACGCGGCTCTGCCTGCCGCCGTGACGGCCACGTTTGTGGTGCCCCCATACTGCGCCGACCACGTCATAGGAAGTGTTCCCTGCATTCCTGGCATGGCGTACGTCGCCTGGACCGCCCAACTGGCGGCCGCGGCCGGCATGGTTCCGCCCGGGGGCGCCGTCGTGCTGCGCAACTACAAGATCGAGCGCATGGTGCCCGTTGCGCCCAGCGGTGGCGCACGCCGGTCCGGCCCGCTGCTCTTCGAGCTCGCCCTGGACGCGGACGGCGCCATGGCCGCCCGCGTTAACCGCGGTGGCGACACACCGCTGGTGGCTCGGCCGTCCGCCACCGGCGTCGTGTCGGTGGTGGCATCCCCCGACAGCGCCACCGCGTCGCTGGCGGCCGACCTGGCGAGCGCTGCGGACGCGGCCGTGGCGCCCGGTTCGGACATGACCCCCGTTAACGCGCGCCACTACTACCGTTACACGACGGAAAACACGGTGATGCAGCACCGCAAATCGTTCCAGCTGGCCACGGACCTGCTGTGTGGGGAGTACAAGGCGTTGTCGCGTGTCAAGATACCGACTGTGACCGCCCCGGGCTCGCTCGCCAGCGACCTCGGCGTGCTGCACCCCCAAGTTCTGGACATCTGCACGCACGTCACCTTGCTGGCGGCGCCCGCGCCGTGGTCTGGCCAGTCCTGTGTGCCTATTGGATACGAAAGTATCACCATGTGGCCAGACGCGGCGGCCGGCGCTGCGGGGCCGGTGCGCTGCATGGCGCGCCTGCGCGAGAACTTCGACATCGAGGTGGAGCTCGTGTTTGATATGCTGGTGCAAACCGAGGCGGGAGCGCCCGCCATGCTGATTTCGGGGCTACAGTGCAAGCCGGTCCGCAACAAAGAGCGCGCCCCCCTGCTCACCCAGGTGGTCAGCGTGCCCTTGCCCACCGACTCGGCCGCCATGGCGACCGTCGAGGCGGCCCTGCCGCCCGGTACCGTCGCCTGGATCGGCCCCGCCCACGTGCTCGACGCGATCGTCCCGCACGCCCGTCGCTCCGCTGACGCGGTGCTTCCCGTCGAGAGCGCAACCTTCGACGCCGGTGCACTGGCCGCCGCGATCGCCGGCGCGCGCGCCGTCGTCGACGCGCGCGGCGACGTGTGGGCGGCGGCCGCGGTCCTGCGCGCCGCGCCTCCGACGGCCGCGATCATGGCGCTGCTCCTGCCTCCTCACTCTCTGGACAGCGCCCGTATCACAGGGTGGGCTCGCACCGCGACTATCGAGGAGCGCGGCCGCCGCGTTGCCGCTCTCGCCATCGGCGCCGCCGCTGCCGCGAGCGGTGGCGACGCGGTCGGGGGCGCGTGCTTGGCGGTTGCCGCCGCCGACGTCGCGGTGACTCGGGCTGTGCTGGGTGACGACGGCGTGGTCATGGTCGACCGCTTGCAGAGTGGCTGGTCGCCACTGCCGCGCACGCCGGACACGCCGTGGCTGCTGCAGCCGCCGCCGGTCGCGCCGGGGCCGCGCTGGCGCCTCGCGATCACGCGCCCTGGCCAGATCGGCTCGCTCTCGCCGCGCAGGTATGAGCCGGAGCCCCTGCGCCCCGGCGACCTGCGCCTTCAGGTGCGCGCTGCGGCGCTGCAGTTCAGAGACGTCATGTTCGCGCTGGACCTGCTGCCGGGCGTGCAGGGTGAAATCGGCGCGGACGTCGTCGGCACGATCGTCGAAATGCACCCCGCGACTCGGGCGGCGTTTCCCGACCTTGCCGTCGGCGGCCGTGTGGCCGCATGTCTGCTCCCACCCCACGGCGCACTCGCCTCCCACACCGTTGCTGGGGCGCTACTCACCTGCGCCGCGCCGCCCACGGTCTCTGACGCCGACCTCGTGGCCGGTTTGTCGACATGGCTGACCGTTTTGTACGCGCTGCGCGACCGCGGGCGCCTGGAGCCGGGGGAGACGGTCCTCATCCACTCGGCCATGGGCGGCGTCGGGTCGGCCGCCATGGCGTACGCTGCCAGCATTGGCTGCCGCATCGTGGCGAGCGCCGGATCGCCCAAAAAGCGCGCCGCGCTCGCCAAGATGCCGGGCGTCGTCGCCGTCATGGACAGCCGGGACGCGGCAGGCTGGGCGGACGCCGTGGACCGAGCGACGGCGGGGCACGGCGTCGACGTCGTGCTCAACAGCCTTGCGAGCGACTTCCAGGCGGCGGGGCTGGCCCTGATCGCGGCGGGCGGCCGGTTCGTCGAAATCGGGAAGAGAGACGCCGTCGAGGGAGGGTCGCTCGTCCAACGCGCCCTGCTACTCAACGGGTCGTTCGTGTCGGCCCACATCGACTTCCTCCTCGACCGGAACCCACTGGCATTTGCGCGCCTGCTGGCGGAAGTCGTTGCCGGCCTGGCGTCGGGCGCCCTTTCGACGCTGCCAACGACCATTCTGCCGATGGCCGACGCCGCCGCCGCGATGCGCACGATGTCGCGCGGCCTGCACGTGGGCAAGCTGACGCTCGAGGTGCCCACTGGGTGGATGCCGCCTGGTCTGGACGCCGCACCGTTGTACGAACCGTCGCCGGCCAACGCACCGTCGCCGCCACTGCCGCGCATCGACGACTTGCCATCGCTTCCTCTGCTCACCAACGGCACGCTGGTCGTGTCGGGCGGTACTTCCGGCGTCGGCATGGCGTTTGTCTACGATTGCCTCAAACGCGGCGTGCGCAACGTCCTTGTCCTGACCCGCGACCCAGGCGCCGTACCGCGCCACCACCTGGCTCTGCTGCGCTCGAGGGCCCAAGCGATGGGCGCCCGCATCGCGTTCGCCCGCGTCGACGTGACCGACAGGGCCGACGTGGCGCGCATGGTCCATCGTGTGCCCGTTTCGACGCCGATACAGGCCGTCGCCCACTTTGCCAACGTCTACGCCAACGACGGAGCGCGCTCGCCGCTGCCGCGGGATAGCATGGCGTGGCGCGTCAAGGTGGAGGGCGCCATCAACCTGCACCTCGCCACCGCGGCGATACCCTCGGTCCGCACCTTCCTGCTGGCGTCGTCCATGGCCCGCGTCATAGGCGCGGACGTCCAGGCGACATACTGTGGCGCAAACCAAGCTCTGGCCAGCCTGGTGACGGTCCGTGCGGCGCTCGGCCTGCCCGCAACGCTGGTTGACTTGCCTGCGGTGGGCAACGTGGGCCGCCTGTCGCGGTGGACCAGCCTGGCCGAGGTCATCTTCATGCGCGTGCGCGGCATCGACCTCGTCTCCTCGCACGCCGTGGTGCGCATGCTCCTGCGCGCGATCACAGACGCGCGTCCGCACTCGCGCGTCACGTTTCTGCCACCCGGCATCGCAGACAACGCGCGGTTGGCGCCGACGCTGCTGCCTGTCGGCGTGCCGGGCGTTGTTGAGGCGGCCGATTTGGACGTGGTGTTCCTGCCGTCGCTGGCGGACGCTCAGGCCGACGTGTTGGGTCGTGGAGGGGCAAGGGCGACCCCCTTGGGCGCGCGGCCTGCAGCGCCGCCACCCTCGACGTCCCCGCCGCGGGCCCCCGCCCCGGCCGCCCCGGCCGCGCCGCGGG
>CAISYQ010000507.1 GCA_903889735.1 uncultured Methylibium sp. | reverse complement strand
GTCGCACGCGGACTTACACGCATGAGGGCGCCTATGCCCTGGTTGGGCGTCAGGGGGCACTATGCGGTAACGTGGTTGGTGTTGGGGGCAAGTTCTTCGCATCTGAGCATGCTCTAGTTGTTACAGCGCGACCTGCCGTGTCGATTGCATGGCTGACCGTCGTGCTGGCGCGAATGAATCTCAACCAATACTCCGAGTCATCCGCGCAGCCAGGGCTATCAGCGGCGAAATTGCTGCTTCTGGATGTGCTCACGCCGCAGACTGTGGCAGAACAAACCGCCATCGCCACCGTCCTCTCCGACATGGACGCCGAACTCACCGCCCTTGAAGCCCGCCGCGGCAAGACCCGCGCCCTCAAGCAGGCCATGATGCAAGAGCTGCTAACCGGCAAAACCAGACTGGTATGAAAGAGCAGCAGAACATCGAGTGGAAGCAGGGCTGGCGCGACGACTACCTGCGCTGGATCTGCGGCTTTGCCAACGCCGAGGGCGGCACGCTGGTGATCGGCAAGAACGACCGGGGCGAGGTGGTGGGGGTGGCCAACGCGGCGAGGCTGCTGGAAGACATACCCAACAAGGTGCGCGATATTCTGGGCATCGTGGTAGCCGTCAACCTGTACAGCCAGGATGGCCTGGACTGGCTGGACATCGTGGTCGAGGCCTACCCCAGCCCGGTCAGCTACAAGGGTGAGTACCACCTGCGCAGCGGCAGCACCAAGCAAGAGCTGCGCGGCGCCGCACTCGACCGCTTTCTGCTGCGCAAGCTGGGCCGCCATTGGGACGGCGTGCCGGTGCCCCATCTGGCGGTGGCCGACCTGGACCCGCGGGCGATTCAGGCGTTTCGTAAACTGGCCGGCCGCAGCGGGCGCCTGAGCGCGGAGTCTTTGGCCGAAAGCGATGCAGAGCTGGTGGAAAAGCTGCACTTGACCGAGGGGCGATATCTCAAACGCGCGGCCACGCTGCTGTTTCACGCCGACCCCGAGAAGTTCACCACCGGCGCCTGCGTGAAGCTGGGCTTTTTCCGCACCGATTCCGACTTGCTCTACCAGGACGTGATCGAGGGCGACCTGTTCACGCAGGTGGACAAAACGCTGGACCTACTGACCACCAAGTACCTGCGGGCGGGTATCTCGTACCAGGGCACGCAGCGGCTGGAGCGTCTGCCCATCCCCGAGGCGGCATTGCGCGAGGCGGTGATCAATGCGATTGCGCACAAGGACTACGGGGCAGCCATCCCGATCCAGATCAGCGTGTATGAGCACAAGCTGATCATCTGGAATGCGGGCCAGTTGCCGCCCGACTGGTCGCTAGCGCGCCTGATGGCCAAGCACCCATCGCAGCCGGCCAACCCGGACATTGCCAGAGCCTTGTTCCTGGCCGGCAAGATCGAATCCTGGGGTCGCGGCATCGACCTGATCCGCAGCGCCTGCCTGGCGGCCGCTTGCCCGGAGCCGCGCTTTGGCTGCGACAGCACAGGTTTCTGGGTGGAGTTCACTTTCGCGGCATTGACCGAAGGCGAAGGCGCTTTGGTCAAAACTTCGGTGAAAACGCCGGTGAAAACGCCGGTGAAAACGCCGGTGAAAACGCCGGTAGAAACGCCGGTAGAAGCGCTGGTGAAAACGCCAGCGATGATTCTTGAGGCGCTTAGCGCCAAGCCGAACCTGACCTTGGCCGAGTTGGCGATATCTATAGGCAAGTCAGTGCGCACCGTCGAGCGCGCCAGTGCAAAGCTGGTCAAGGAAGGCCGGTTGAAATATGTGGGCCCGCAAAAGGGTGGCCATTGGGAAGTTTTGCCATGATCGGCCGGGTGAAGTGCAAAGCCAAGGCACAGGCTCTGAATCACACTGAAGGTTGAACCGATGCCGCACGTATTACGTCCTGAAAACCTGACCCTGGTGCTGACCACGGGCGAGGAAATTTCGGTGAAAACGCTGACTGGAAGGAACCTACTCGTATGAGCGCCATCACCCCGCACTACCGCAACGTGCAGCAGCTGCTGCAAAGCCAGTCGTTCTCCATCGACGAGTACCAGCGCGAATACAAATGGGAAAAAGAAAACATCGACGAGCTGCTGTCCGACCTGCAGGCCAAATTCTTCAGCCACTACAAGCCCGGCGATGAGACGCCGGCAGTCAGTAGCTACGGCGAGTATTTCCTGGGCTCCATCATCGTCAGCAAGCGTAACGGCAAGAACTATCTGATTGACGGCCAGCAGCGTGTGACCTCGCTGACCCTGCTGCTGATCTGCCTTTACCGCGCCGCCAAGGCCCAGGGCCTGCCGGTGGTGCAGACACTGGCGCCGCTGATCTTCAGCGACAACCTGGGCCAGCCCAAGTTCAACCTGGACATCTCCGAACGCCTGCC
The DNA here is from genome assembly GCA_903889735.1 of uncultured Methylibium sp. Lineage (GTDB taxonomy): Bacteria > Pseudomonadota > Gammaproteobacteria > Burkholderiales > Burkholderiaceae_C > Methylibium. The sequence goes on along the minus strand of CAISYQ010000507.1, from coordinate 1,948 downwards.
GGTCATCAAGGCGCTGTTCGAGGGCCATGCCTTCAGCCCGGACGGGAAGGACGAGTCCATCCAGACCATGTACGCCCGCTACGGGGACATCGAGGCCAACGACCTGATGGCTGAGCTGGGCACCGCGCTGCCGCACTTCATCTACTGGCTGCTGACGCAGGTGGGCCTGATCGAAATTTCGACGGACAACGACAGCTACGCCTACGCCATCTTCGAGACCATGAACGACCGGGGTAAACCGCTGAGCCCGGTAGACATGCTCAAGGCCTACCTGCTGGCACCCATCGAAGAGCCGCAGGCCCGCACACAGGTCAACCAGACCTGGAAGCAGCAGGTGCTGGAGCTGATCTCCTGGGGCGGCAGCCACGAGCCCGAGCGCGACGCCAACTGCATCAAGGCCTGGCTGCGGGCGCAGTACGCCGAGAGCACGCGCGAGCGCAAGGCCGGCGCGGTGGACAAAGACTGGGAACTGATCGGCTCGGTCTTCCACCGCTGGGTGCGCGACCACAGCAAGGAACTCGGTTTGGGCAAGGCGCTTGCCAACCAGAAGTTGATGGCCGAGAGCTTTCCTTTCTTTGCCAAGGCTTACCGGCGCGTGCTGCAGGCCAGCAAGCATTACACGCCGGGCCTGCAGGCTGTGTACTACAACGCACACAACGACTTTACCTGGCAGAGCACGGTGCTGCTGGCGCCGCTGGTGGAGACCGACGACGACGAGACCGTGCGCCGCAAGCTGGCGGTGGCGGCCACCTACCTGGACATCTGGCTGATGCGCCGGGCGGTGAATTACATCCGCGTGGGCTATTCCAGCGTTTCGTACGCGATGTGGCTGCTGTGCCGCGACATCCGCCGCAAGCCGCTGACTGAGCTGGTGCCCATCCTGGAGCAGAAGCTGGCGGAGGACGAGGTCACTTTTGCAGGCAGCGCGGCCAAGGGGCGAACGGGCATCCAGGGTCTGGGCCTGAACCAGTTCAGCCGGCGCTATATCTATCACCTGTTGGCCCGTATCACCGAGGCCACTGAGACGGGCGCGGGGCGCACCGAGTCTTTCGACAAGCTCGTTAACCGCGAGGTGAAGAACCCCTTCGATATTGAGCACATCTGGGCGGACGACTACGAGGCTGTGGCCACGCTGTTTGCGAGCGAGGCCGAGTTCATCGAGTGGCGCAACCATGTCGCGTCGCTACTGCTGCTGCCAGCCGACGTGAACCGCAGCCTCCAGGCCAAGCCCTTCGACCAGAAGCGCGCACACTATGCCAAGCAAAACTTCTATGCGGCCAGCCTTGATGGAAGTGCCTACCAGCACCAACCGCAGTTCCAGCAGTTCACCGCAGCGCATCAACTACCTTTCAAGGCGTTCGAGACCTTCACCAAAAGCGAGCAACTGGCCCGGCGCGACCTTGTGGCCAGCCTGGTGGAGCTGGTATGGTCGCCGCAACGTTTGCAGGAAGCCGCCGCATGAGCCAAACGCTTCGTCCCGAACGGGTGACGCAGAACCGCGTCGTCCAGCATTTCACAGCACCAGCTTTGACTGGCGGACTGGGCTACCGCCACCTTGGCGACTGGCACCAGCGCGAAAATAATCGCGGCATCGAGACTGCCCTGCTGCGCGATAACCTCACGGCCCGCGGCTACACCCCGGCGCAGATAGGCGCAGCCCTGCAAAAGCTGGAAACAGCGGCTGATGCCACCGGCATCACGCTCTACCAGGCCAACCTGCGCACCTACCAGCTGCTGCGTTACGGCGTGCCGGTCCAGACCGCTGCCGGCCAGGCGCACGACACGGTCCACCTGATCGACTGGACCAACCCAGAAAACAACGACTTTGCGCTGGCAGAAGAAGTCACCCTAAAGGGCGGCCACCAGCGCCGGCCCGACATCGTGCTGTACCTGAACGGCCTGGCCATTGCGGTGATGGAGCTCAAGCGCAGCTCGGTGGAGCTGGCCG
>CAISYQ010000506.1 GCA_903889735.1 uncultured Methylibium sp. | reverse complement strand
GACCTGCAAGACATCACCGGCCACATGCGCGGCGGCATCCCCGAGCGCGACCTGGACGACCCCGCCAGCCCGCTGGCCGCCTACTGGCAGGTGCTACCCGGCGTGCGCAGCGGCTTCTTCGCCTCGGCAGGCCACGCCGGCTACGCCCGCCTCACACTGCCGCTGGGCGAGCTCAAACCCGCCATCCTCGGCCACGCCGAGTTCACCGCCTTCAACCAGGCAGCCACCCGGCGCTTCACCGACTGGCGCGCGGCCGTCACGCCCCGCCTCACCGCCTTCGGCCCCGGCGACCACCCCAAGCTGCTGATCGAGACCATCGCCGAAGAACTGCTGGCGGCCTTCGGCCAGGCGCCGCTGCTCGACGCCTACGACCTGTACCAGCACCTGATGGACTTTGCCGCCGCGACCCTGCAGGACGACGCCTATCTGATCGCCGCTGACGGCTGGGTGGCCAAGACCAGCCGCATTCTGGAGACCGACAAGAAGGGCAAGACCAAGGACCGCGGTTGGACCTGCGACCTGATCCCCAAGCCGCTCATCGTGGCCCGCTACTTTGCCAAGCAGCAGGCGGGCATCGACGCGCTGCAGGCCGAGCTGGACGCCGCATCAGCCAGCCAGACCGAGCTGGAGGAAGAGCAAGGCGGCGACGATGGTGTGTTTGCCGGCTTTGAGAGCATCACCACCGCCGCCGTGAAGGAGCGCATCCGTGAGATCGGCCATGACCGCGATGGCGCGGACGAGCTGAAGCTGCTCAAGACGTGGTTGGACCTGGGCAACCAGGCCGCCGCGCTCAAGAAGCAGCTCAAGGATGCCGAGGCCGCACTCGACCAGCTGGCCTTTGAGCAGTACCCCCAACTGGCCGAGGCCGATGTCATGTCGCTGGTGGTGGACGACAAATGGATGGCGCGGCTGGCCGCCAGCGTGCAGGGCGAGCTGGACCGCGTCTCGCAGACGCTGACCGGCCGCATCGGCGAGCTGGCCGAGCGCTACGCCACGCCGCTGCCGCAGCTAACCGACGAGGTGGCGGTGCTGGCGGCGCGGGTGGACGAGCACCTCAAGCGCATGGGGGCCACATGGAACTGAGCCCCGACAAGGGCTACCTCGCCCTGCTCCAAGACATATCCGACACCTACACCCAAGGCCGAATACAGGCGGTGCAGGCCGTCAACACCCACATCACGCAAACCTATTGGCAGGTTGGGCGGCAGATTGTGGAGTTTGAACAGTCAGGAAAAACTCGCGCCGAATATGGAAAGGCCTTGCTAGTCAAGCTATCTGCCGACCTGGGGCAGCGCCATGGCAGGGGATTTAGCCGCAGCAATCTGACCTACATGCGCCTGCTTTACCAGCGCTATCCAATAAGTGAGAAGCCTTCGCACCTATTGAGCTGGTCGCACTATGTCGAGCTGCTCAAGGTGGATGACGACCTTGAGCGGCGTTTTTACGAAAAGCAAGCCATAACCGAGCGTTGGTCGGTACCCGAACTCAAGCGCCAAAAATTATCGTCACTGTTTCTGCGTCTGGCCGCCAGCAAAGACAAAGCGGGTGTTCTGCAGCTCGCCGCCCAAGGCCAATTGATTGAGCAGCCCGCCGACCTGCTGCGAGAGCCCTATGTGTTCGAGTTTCTGAAAATACCCGAGCCCTACCTGGTGTCGGAAACCCAGCTAGAGACCCTGCTGTGCAACCACCTTCAGCAGTTTTTGCTGGAGCTGGGCAAGGGCTTCACCTTTGTCGGTCGCCAATACCGCGTCACCCTGAACAACACCCACTACAAGGTGGACCTGGTTTTTTACCACCGCATCCTGCGGTGTTTTGTGCTGATTGATCTGAAGATCAGCGACGTGCAGCACCACGACATCGGCCAGATGAACATGTACCTGGGCTACTTTGCTGCCGAAGAAAACACCGAAGGCGATAACCCGCCGATTGGCATCATCCTGAGCCGCAACAAAGACGAGCTGCTGGTCGAATACGCCACCTACCAAATGAACAGCCAGCTCTTTGTGCAGAAATACCAACTCTACCTGCCCGAGCGGGAGGAACTGCGCCGCGAGCTGGAGCTAACCCTGCGCCAAGCCGGTGCCAGAGATGAGGATTTGCTATGACTTTAGTAGCTACTAAGGCATGTTCTACAGGGGTTATAGGCCGATTTGGCATAAATTTTGGTGGGCAACGGGGCTTGATCTGGCGATTGGCTGCGGCCGTGCGGGTGGGTGCGGTATGAACGCTGGACTGCGGGCGGGGTACAAGCAGACTGCGGTGGGGGTGATCCCCGAGGATTGGGAGGTAAGGCCATTATTCCGCTTGGCTGACATTCGAGGGGGCATCGCAAAGAACGCAAATACAACCATTTCGGATCCGATTTCTGTTCACTATCTTCGTGTTGCCAATGTTCAGGATGGTTTCTTGAGCCTAGGGGAGATGAGCAAAATTGAACTGAGTCGTGGCGATTTGGGACGCTACAGGGTCCTGCCTGGTGATGTCTTGATGAACGAAGGAGGTGACCTCGATAAGCTGGGGCGTGGCGCAATCTGGCATGGTGATTTCGATCCCTGCGTCCACCAAAACCATGTGTTCGTGGTGCGATGTAAGGCGGGATTGCTACCCGAATATCTCAATATCTGGACTGCGACGCCACCTGCTCGCCGGTTCTTCCTTGTTGCCGGCAAGCAGACAACGAACCTTGCGTCGATCAGCAAGTCTTCGCTGGGCGAACTTACAGTCGCCATCCCCTGCCTAGCCGAGCAACGCGCCATCGCCGCCGCCCTGAGCGACGTGGACGTACTGCTGGCCGGGCTGGACCGCCTCATCGCCAAGAAGCGCGACCTCAAGCAGGCCGCCATGCAGCAACTCCTCACCGGCCAGACGCGGCTGCCGGGGTTTCATGGGGATTGGGAGGTAAAGCGGTTGGGGGATGCAATCGAGAAGCTCGTTGGAGGTGGAACCCCGAGCCGAAGTGAGTCGGCGTACTGGGGTGCCGAAGTACCGTGGGTAACGGTGAAAGACTTTGCAACATTCGATCCGTGCCAGACTCAGGAATCAATCACACGCCTCGGCCTAGAGAACAGTGCCTCACACCTGATTCCCGCCGGTACGCTGATCACATCGACGCGGATGGCACTCGGT
>CAISYQ010000505.1 GCA_903889735.1 uncultured Methylibium sp. | reverse complement strand
GTCCTCAGTCTCGGGATCGGTGCAGCCGACTTGACGACATCGGCATAGTCTGTGAATCACGACGGGCCTCCGTTGTGGTGGTGCGTGGCGTCGGGTTCCAGCCGGCGGCACGCGAAGGGTTTGGCACTCACGACGGCCCCGGCTGGCATCACGCTGGCCGGGGTCGCTTCGTTCACTGCTTGGCCGGCTTGGCCTTCGTCTCGCGGTTGGCGATCCAGTTGGCGATGTCGCTGGCGCGATACCGCACGCCACGTCTGCCTACGCGGAGCGGCAGCGGTTGGTCGGGCGAGCCTTTCCATCGCCACCAGTGCAGCGTCGTAGTGGCGATGCCCATGCGGCGGGCGGCTTCAACGGTGTCGATCAGCACGTCAGGCGATTCGGTCGTCATCACGGGAAATAACTCCTTAGTGCGGGGCTGTACGTTCAAGTTATGGACAGACCGCGATCCCTTGCAGATCGAATCTGGGGATTTTTTCGACTACTTCCCGGCGTTGGGATCGTCGCCCTGACTCACGTCGTCCATGAGCGTGTGCCAGAGCTGATCGATCTCCGCGCCCAAAGCTGCGATGGCCCTGGCAGCCTCGCCGTGATTGTCGATCTCGTCGCTGTAGGTAGTGGCAGCCTCGCTCCGCATCCGATGCAACGCCCACAATGCGCTGTGCATCTTGTCGGTGATCTCACCAGTGGCGTCGTGCCATCGCTGATCGTCGCCGTTCACTGCGGCATCAAGGTGCTGCACCAACGCCTCAACAAACCGGCAGCCAGCGCACGCCTCGCTATTACCGTGATCTTGCCCGTCGTTCATCGCTACCATCACGCACCTCCGTTTTGCTTGTAGTCCTGGCCCAACGCTCACGCGCCGGGCACCTTGATGTCGCCCTCGTCAACGGACACGCCGTCTGCCAGCCGCAACGACCGGCATAGCCCCGCATCCGATGTCAGCAGCCCCTTACGAACCAGCGCGACCACGTGGCCTCGAAATCCGTTGGGTGACTTGAAACCGAACACGGTCTGGCCCTCGCGGTACGTAGGGCTGTAGCCGAGCCGCTGAACGTGATCGGCTATCCACAACAGCACGGCACGCTGGCGAGTCGTCAGTTTGTGAAGTGAAGTTGGTGTCATGGTTTATCGTCCTTGATGTCGCCGGCCCGGATCGAACGGGCGCTACTTCTTCTCAAACTGTTTTTGCTCGTTGCGGATGATCTCGACCATCACCTCGCGGAGCTTCTTGTGCTCATCGCCCGGCGCAAACTTGTCTCGCAGTCGTGACCACGCACGATGCGCCTGTACCCGAATCTCATCATCGATGGACGCATAGTCGCGCTCGGCAGACTTCTTCTTACTCTTCGCTGGCAACGCGTCCTTGACCTTCTTCTTGCCCGCCTTGATTTCTTGGACTACCTCAGGCGCGATCTCGCCAGCCTCGACGGCCTTATCGACTGCCATCGCTTGCTTCATCTTGTGAGTCGATACCTTGGCCTTCTTGGCCGCCTGAGCCGCAGTCGTTCGTTCCTCGGATTTACTACGGTCGCGTTTTTGCGGTGACGGTGAATCCGCCGTCGCCGCTGGCTTGGCCTTCTTTTTGCCTTCCGCTAGCCGTGCCGGCGCCGCGGCCG
>CAISYQ010000504.1 GCA_903889735.1 uncultured Methylibium sp. | reverse complement strand
CGGGCCGGCTTGGTCGGCTCACCGTATCGGTGCCGACCACGACTCAGGGAAAGGGTCTGCAGGGTCTGGACTCAAGTCGTCCAGCGCATCAGTGTCACGAGCAGCACCAGGACGCCCAGGCCGAGGTTGATCGAGACCCATTTCCGAATTTGCGCCAATGCCGCACCACCGGCAGCCCACTCGGACGCTGCCACGCTCCGGCCGAGCCTCTTGAAAAGAACGAAGCGGATGTGCATGAAGATCGCCACCATCGCGACGCCCAGCGCCGCCATGACGGTCCAGGCCAGCGGCATCTCGAAACTGCCCCCCGACTGCACCACCTGCTTGGCCACACGACCCAGCATCCACACGCCGCTGGCCAGAGTCAGCAACGCGGCCACAAGCACGGCTTGGAAGAAGCGCCCGAGCACATCGTGCATCAGCCGCAGCCGCACCGGCGCCTCCAGCTGAGCGACCGCAGGCCGCAGGAAGAAGTGTGCAAACACCATGCCACCAATCCACACGATGATGGACAGCACATGAACAGTCTTGAGGGTCGCGTAGATCATCGATCAGTCCCATTCAACCTCAAACCCAGCCCAGGATCCACTCGCGGCCCCAGACCCATGCCATCAGCAGCAGGCCGGTCGTGGCAACCACGGCCACCCCCGACATCAGCAGCCCCAGGATCATTGCAACCCCATCGCGAAACACCAGCCCCAGCCCGATGAGCACCAGCGACATGGCAGGCAGCAGGTTGCCGAAGGGGATGGGCATCACGACGATGGCGGCCATCAGTCCAACGGCGAGCGCCGTCGCCGACCGCCGGCCGGAAATGGCGAGATGGCTCAGCCGAGCCCTGGCATGCCGCCCGGCCAGGGCGTAGGCAGCGGCCAAACCGACCAGCACCCGCTGGGCCCAGTGGCGCGGCAATTCAAGCTCGGCCACCCGTTGCGGCAGGCATGGCGTGCAGTGACCCCGCCACATCGCCACTGCCAGCGCCGCCATGCCCAGCCCGAGCACCGTGCCCACGCCGGGTACCGGCAGCAGGCAGGGCATGGCCAGCAGCAGAAGCAAGGTCCCGTGGGCGTCGGGGCCGTGGGCCAGCGCCATCGCCCGCATCGACACCCGCTCGTCCTGGATGGCAGCCGCTGCGTCGCGCAGCCGCTGCACGATCGGCGGCGTCATGTGGACTCGGCGACAGCGAGCTGTCCCCGGGTCTTCCACATCGACAGCAGCAGGACATCGCGCTTCTCATTGCCCAAGCGCCAGGCCTGGAAGGTGGACCCGAACAGACAGAGGGTCGGGATGGCGAAGCGAGGCGTGCTGGTGTCCATGGTGACTTTGTTGACGAGGCAATCCCAAGCAATTTTTTGGAGGTGACTGAGACGCCGGCGCAATCAGCCTGCCGCCAGCGAAGTGCCGGCGCGGGGACCGGATCCGCTGCCGCCGCGGCGGCGCCACAGCGCGATGAGCAGGTGCAGCCCGGCACCCAGCAGCACGAGCAGCACGCTGCCGATGCCCCAGATCACCCATGTCGCCACGGTCAGGCCACCCGCCACTGCGGGTGCGGCCTGCAGCAGGCCGTCGATGAACGGCGCCAAGCCCGCCATGAGCTGGCTTGCCCACGACGCCACGTCCGGCGGCACCCAGGGGGCCAGCCAATCCGGCACAGTGATGGTGCCAGCGCCCGATGCAGCCCCTGTGAGCGCGCCCGCGTTCGAGACCGCCCAGACAGCAACGGCATGCAGCGCCCAGGCGGCCAGCGACCACAGCGTCAGCAGAGCGATGACGGCGAACCAACTGAGTGCGTAGAACATGATCGGACTTTCTCTGGTCTTTGAATGACTTGGAGTGTGGGGATGAATCCGCATCGAACAAACCAATGTCCTTCGCAGATAAGCTTCGGGTTTTCCGAACCGGACAAGAGATGTTGAACTATCGCCACCTCCACTACTTCTGGGTCGTCACCAAGGAAGGCGGCTTCACCCGTGCCGCCGAACGGCTGGACATGGCGGTGCAGACCATCAGCGCGCAGGTGCGCGAGCTGGAGAAGGCGTTGGGACACCAACTGCTCAAGCCCTCGGGCCGTGGCGTGGCCCTCACCGAGGCGGGCCAGGCCGCCTTCGCGCGCGCCGAGGAAATTTTTCAGCTGGGCCAGGGCATCCCTGACGAGGTGCGTGAAGCGGCCAGCGGCAAGGTGGCCCGCCTGGCGGTTGGGTTCTCCGATGGCATCTCGAAGCTTGCAGCCCATGCGCTTCTGGAGCCCGTGTTGAGCACACCCAACCTTCGGTTGGTCTGCCACGAAGGAGAGTTCGAGCAGCTGCTGGGCGAACTGGCGCTGCATCACTTGGACCTGGTGCTGGCCGGTCAGGCCGCACCGCGCAACCCGAACCTGCGCCTCACCAGCGAGCGCCTCGTTGAGTCATCGGTCGAGTGGTATGGCCCGGCCCAGCTGGTCGGCAAGACCGAGCGCGACCGTTTTCCGCAAAGCCTGAACGACCTGCCGGTGCTGCTGCCCACGGGGCATTCCGCGCTGCGGCCGAGGCTGGACCACTGGTTCGAGACGCAGGGCCTGCGGCCCCGCATCGTCGGCGAGTTCGAGGACAGTGCGCTTCTGGCGGTGTTTGCAGCTCGTGGCCTGGGCGTGTTCCCGGTCAGTCGGCTCGGAGCCGACGACGTTGGCCTGGTTCGCGGCCTTCGGATGCTGGGCAGCAGCGACGGCGTGAAGGAAGAGATCCACGCCATCCGGTCGCGCCGCGGTCAGCACCACCCCCTGGTGACGCAGGTGGTGGCTGCGGCAGGACTGCTTTAGAGTTGTCCTGATCGACCCCGATCAGGCGGCGTGGCGATGGGCCACCTTCTTCTTGGCGCTCGGCTCCTCGCCATCGTGGAGCTTCCAGTGGTGTCGCGCGGCCTCCACCACCAAGGTTTCGCCGTCGGCCAGGTGGCCATCGGCCCGCGCCGCGGCCAGGGACAGACGCAGCACCCTCCTTTGAAGCGCTGGATCGGAGATCTCGGCCATCAAAGACGCCAAGGCGCTGTCATCGACGTGGCCCATGAGCGAACCCGTCTCGTGGCCACCCGCCAGCAGTTCCTCACGCAAGGTGTAAACGATGTGCGGCAGGAGCTGCGGCTCCAGCCCGAGTTCGCGCTCCGCGCCCAACTGCTTGAGGAGGTCGAACTCGGAACTGCACACGTGACCATCGGAGATGAGCACCAACGCAACGATGCGCGCGGCGGCTTCTGGGCTGTTGTGGGGATAGCTGCGCACGGGGGGTCTCGGTTGAGATCAGTCGGTCTGAGGTGACAAGCTGGGTTTCGAGCTCAGTCGCCCCGGGCGGGATGCCGGCGATCCGACCTGCGTGTACGGCGCTCGGCCAGGACAGGGATGGGTACGAGCAACGGCTCTTGCTTTGGCGCCCACTGACTGAGGTCCTCCTTCAGCGAGTCCAGGCTCTGCTTGATCCGGGCAATGACGAGAGATGCAAAGCGCGAGGAAGGCTTCATGGCGGGTGAGCTCGGAAGTGATGACAGATTGGACTATGCACCCGGTCCTTCTTCGGAAGAAGCGGCAAGTACCAGCATCCAACTCAGGAAAATACGAAGTATCCGAAAGACGGGGAACCCGTTGGAAAGCGGATCTCACGTTCGATCCGGCTGGACCTCACTGACCTTGGCGAGCCGGAAATCCCGCTCGTCGGCCTGGTAGTCCCACTGCTCGATCCGACAGCGTCCTGGCGCCGCTTCCGCGCCCCAGCGCAGCAGATTCACCGAGTTGGGCATGCCATCACGCACTCGGGACGAGACGGCCGTGCCTGCCTGCACGACCCACAGCGGACGCGCCAGGCCATGCAGCGGCATGACGGAGGGGCGGTGTATGTGACCGCCGATGACGAGGTCTGCGCCGGCTTCAGCCCAAGGCTGCAGAGCGGCTGCATGCCCGCGCAGTCGGTTGGGCTCGTCCGCGGCACGCGTGACGGCTATGGGCTGGTGCACCACGACCACGCGCAGCTGCGCTGGGTCGGCCTGCGCCACAAGTCGGGCCACACGGTCGATCTGCAGCGCGGACACTTCGCCATCCTTGTGTCGCCAGGGGCGCGTGGTGTTGACGCACACCACCAGGAGTTCCGCAGAGCGGTGCACCGGCTCGAGATCTGTGCCGATCGCGGCGCTGTACGGCCCATACGGTCTGCGCAGGCGCGCCCACAGATCGAAGAGCGGGATGTCGTGGTTGCCCGGGACGGCCAGCACCGGCGCCCCCAGGCGGTCCACGAACGAGCGTGCCGCGTTGAGGTCCTCTCCCGCGTCAAACGTTCAGCAGGTCGCCGAAGACCGTGTGCTCGCCCTCCTTGCGATCCGCGCCAGGCGCG
>CAISYQ010000503.1 GCA_903889735.1 uncultured Methylibium sp. | reverse complement strand
TGCCCTCCTGCAGGGGGTAGCGCACGCCCTGGCGGCCATTGAGCCGCGCCTGCTCGGACAGGCTCTCCTGCGCCCAGCCCGCGCGCTGGACGGCCACCGCCGCCGGGCCGTAGACCTCGGTCAGGCCGTAGACATGGGTGATGTCGAAGCCGATCTTGGCCATGCCCTCGATCATCGCGGCGGGTGGCGCCGCGCCGGCCACCATGCCGCGGACCTTCTGCGTGATGCCGGCGCGCATCTCCTCGGGCGCGGCGATCAGCAGGTTGTGCACGATGGGCGCGGCGCAGTAGTGGTCGACCGCGTGGTCGCGCATCGCACCCAGGATGGCCGGCGCCTCGACCCGCCGCAGGCAGATGTGGGTGCCGCCCAGCATGGCCACGGTCCAGGGGAAGCACCAGCCGTTGCAGTGGAACATCGGCAGCGTCCAGAGGTAGCGCGGGAAATGCGGCATGGTCCAGGTCGCCGCGTTGGACACCGCATTGAGGTAGGCGCCGCGGTGGTGGGTGACCACGCCCTTGGGGTCGCCGGTGGTGCCCGAGGTGTAGCTCACGGCGATGGCGTCCCACTCGTCCTGCGGACCCTCCAGCCGCGACAGCGGCGCCTGGGCGGCGATGAAGGCCTCGTACTCATGGGCGCCCAGCCGATCGCCCGGGCCGGTGAACTCGGTGTCGCACACGTCGATGACGACCGGCGTTCGCCCATGCTCGTCGCGCAGGATGCGCAGCGCCTCCTTCATGACCGGCGCGAATTCGCGGTCGGTGATCAGCACCTGGGATTCGCAGTGGTTCAACTGCCAGGCCAGCAGCGGTGCGTCGAGCCGGGTGTTGAGCGTGTTGAGCACGGCGTTCAGCGCCGGCACCGCGTAATGGACCTCCACCATCTCCGGTGTGTTGGGCAGCATGGCGCTGACCGTGCTGCCGCGCTGCACACCGAGCGAGCGCAGCGCTGCCGCCAGCCGCGCCGAGCGATCGCGGGTCTGCGCCCAGCTGTAGCGGCGCGCGCCATGCACCACCGCCGGCAGGTCGCCGAAGACCTCGGCGCTGCGCTCGACGAAGCTCACGGGCGAGAGGGCGACGAAGTTGGCCGCGTTCTTGTCGAGGCCCTGGTCGTAGATGCTCATGGGAAGTCCTGATCGGGTGCGGGTGCGGGCGCGGATGCGGGTATAGAAGGTCGGGGCGAAAGCGGGCGGGGGGCCGGAGCGGGCGCGCGAGCAAGGGCGCTGGGGCTGGCGGACCGATCCGCCTCAGGCGCTGGCAGCGGCGAGCGCCTGGTCCAGGTCCCAGAGGATGTCGTCGATGTGCTCCAGGCCCACCGAGAGCCGGACCATGTCGGGCGTGACGCCGGCGGCGCGCGCCTGGGCCTCGTCGAGCTGGCGGTGGGTGGTGGAGGCGGGGTGGATGATGAGCGTGCGGGTGTCGCCGATGTTGGCCAGGTGGCTCATGAACTGCGCGGCCTCGATGCAGCGCACGCCCGCGTCCATGCCGCCGGAGCCGCCACTTCCCTTCACGCCGAAGGCCAGCAACCCGGAGCCCCCCGGCGCCCCCTCCACCGTGCGCATCTGGCGCGCCAGCAGCGCATGCTGGGGATGTTCGGGCAGGCCGGGGTAGTTGACCCAACTCACGCGCGGGTCGGCCTTCAGGAACTCGGCCACGCGGCGGGCATTGCTGCAGTGGCGCTCCATGCGCAGGTGCAGGGTCTCCACGCCCTGCAGGATC
>CAISYQ010000502.1 GCA_903889735.1 uncultured Methylibium sp. | reverse complement strand
GTGCGAGGGGTGGCCGAGCTCACGGGGGCCGGGGTCAGGTCATCGTGCATGGTTGTCTCTTTCATGGTGGTGTGGGCTCGCCTTCAGATGGGCGAGATGTCGTGGAACTTGGGCGGCCGGCCGCTGGTGCGTCGGCGCGGCGCCAGCCGAGCCAGCGTCTCGATCAGCAGCGGGCGGGTGTCGCGTGGGTCGATCAGGTCGTCGACGCCGAAGCCCTGTGCCGCCGCCAGCGGGTTGACCCGGGCGCGGAAACCCGCCACCAGCTCGGCACGCTTGGCGGCAGGGTCGGCGGCCTGTGCCATCTCCTGGCGGCAGACCACGTCGACGGCGCCTTCGATGGACATGGCGCAGATCTCGGCCGTGGGCCAGGTTACGCACAGGTCGGCACAGAACGCCGTTCATCGCAATGAAGCCCAGGCCGTAGCCCTTGCGCAGCACCACCGACAGCCGCGGCACCGTGGCCCGGCCCAGCTCGTAGATGATGCGGGCGCTGCGCCGGGCCAGGCCCGAGCGCTCAGCCGCACCACCCACCAGGAAACCGGGGATGTCGACCAGGAACACCAGCGGCAGGCCGAAGGCACCGCACACTGAGATGAAGTGCGCCACCTTCTCGCAGGCCGGGCTGTCCAGCGTGCCGGCCATCTGCATGGGCTGGTTGGCGATCATGCCCACCGGGCGGCCGCCCAGCCGCGCCAGCATGGTCACCACGTTGCGGGCATAGCTGGGCTTCAGCTCGAAGCCGCTATCGCGGTCGATCTCCCCGGTGATGACCTTGTGCACGTCATAGGCCCGGCGTGAATTGGGCGGCACCACGGTGAGCAGGGCTTCGTCGCGCCGGTCGGCGGGGTAGCTGCAGGACTGGATCGGCAGCGGCTCGCCGGCGTTGGACGGAAAGTGGCTGAGGTAGCGTTGGATCGCGGCCAGCGCCTCGTCGTCGCTGTCCACCGCCAGGTCGGCAATGCCGTTGCGGTCGGCCTGCACCGCGGCGCCACCCAGGGCCTCCTTGTCGAAGTCTTCGCCGGTGGCGGCCTTCACCAGCGCCGGGCCGGCGATGCCCATGGTCAAGGTCTTGCGCACCATCACCCCGAAGTCGGACAGGCCGGCCATGTTGGACGGGCTGGCAAAGCCCGAGCCCATCATTGCGGCGACCATCGGCACCCAGCCCGAAAGGTCGACCAGCGGCTGGAACGTGGAGGACACAGCGGCGAAATGCCGGCTGTCCAACCCTTCCTGGATGCGGTGGCCGCCGCCGTCCAGCAGCACGATGTAGGGCAGGCCGTGGTCCAGGGCACGCTGGACCAGCGCCGCGGTCTTCAGGCCGCCGCCCTTGCCGCTGCTGCCGCCCATCACGGTGAAATCATTGGCCGACACCACGACCGGCCGGCCGGCGATGCGCCCCGTGCCCGACACCACGCCGTCACCGGGCACTTCAGGCTGGGCCGCTTCGCCAAACGCGGGTGACCGCACCAGGGCGCCCACCTCATGGAAGCTGCCGGGGTCGGTGAGCCTGGCGATGCGCTCGCGTGCCGACAGCTTGCCCAGGCGGTGTTGCATGGCCATCGCCTCGGGCCGGGCCGCATCGCGGCCCAGCGCGCGTTCGACCTCGATGGCCTGCCAGGTGCCGGCGGCCGCGTCGGACAGCGGAACATCGTCGATCTGCATCTCAGCGTTCGTCCGTGGTGGGGTCGAGCATCTGGCGCAGC
>CAISYQ010000501.1 GCA_903889735.1 uncultured Methylibium sp. | reverse complement strand
CCGCGACGCCGAACTGTCAGTGGATTGCATGCAGGCTGACTGTCTGCTGCCTGCGGGAAGCTGGGCGACGGCTCTTGGCCGGTAGCTGACCACCATCAAGAACTTCGATTCCCACCCGGCAACCAGATCCCAGCTCGCACTCACCGCCCGGAAACCCGCATGAAACCTAGAGGTCGCCTGTTGTTAGTCAACAGGCTGGCAGAGAACGGAGAGACGAAACGGGCACCCAGGAGGCGTCTTGGGGCCTTTTTGGGCAGCCCGTAGTCAACAGGCAAAAGCACGTTTTCACTGGGGAAACACGCACAAGAAAAAGGGCTCGGAGATTAGTCCGAGCCCTTTGGATTGGTGGCGGAATACGGAACCGAACCCGCGTCCCAAATCTGAAACAGCGAGCTCGCGCCGATCTTGAGGACGCGGTTTGGGGTATTCGGCCGGCCGCACCGCTGCCAGAGACGGGATTCCGCAGACCTGTCGTGGCGGCGCTGGACCCGTACGTCATCCGATTCGTCTCGTGCGCACTTGCCAAGGACCCGCCCATCGATAATGCGGCCCCGGACTCGGACGAGAAAGTGCAAGCATGGCCCTGCAGATGAAGACCACCCTTGGGCAACCTGCGACTTCCAGACCCTGGCCGCGCCCGCACAGGGTCCATATGGCGCTGGCAAGCCTGACCCTTTTGCTGCTGGGCGCCTGCAGCACGGCGCCGCCATTGGCTGGCAACGGCCAAGCAGCGATTCCGGTGCTGCGCGGCTGGTTCGAAGGGGAATCGGTGTTCTACATCACCACCGACGTCTCGCATGCCGACGTGGCCGAGGCCAAGGGCGCGAATTTCGCGCCCAGGCTTGCCGGCGCCTTGCCTGCGGGCCCACCGGTGCCGGGCCGCCGATCTTCGGTGGACAAGGTCTATGCCGTGACCAACTTCATGCAGGAAAGCATCTTTGCTTCGGCGCCCTACCCGATGGGTTCAGCGAGCCGCGACACGGCCTACAGCCCGCTGTGGCAGATGGTCAAGGTTACTTGGGCTGCTGGCAAGACCCCGCAAACGTTGAAGTCGGAGGAGGCCGTGCTGGCAGCGGTCGACAGTGGCGCCGTGACGCTGGAGGCCACCCCTGTAGTTCTGAACTGCCCCATCGTCCATCGTGGGCCCAAGGGTGCCCTGCCCGGCGTCTCGCTGGTTCACTTGGCGCGCTAAACCCTGTCTGTCGAACCCGACGAGCGCAACGAAAACCGTGGCAAACGCGGTGACGAGCCAACCGAGCAATCTCGTCCCGTGAATGCATTTCCGGCCAAGAGGATGAACTGCTGTTCGGCGCAGTCGTGAAGTAACCGCCGACCCAGAGGCACCCTATGCCGAGAAGTGATACGCAGGGCAACAGTCAGTCGTCAACGACAGAAAGTGGCCGAAAGCAGCCCCCACCCTGCTGAGAAAAAGTGCTCATGCCGCCGGTATGAACAGTCAGCTTGCGCCGATCTTGAGGACGCGGTTTGGGGTATTCGGCCGACCTCCCGGCTCCCTGGGACGGCGCTCTGCACTCCGCTGGTGATGATGTCGGACCCGGGCGGCATTTCTATTGGCGACTCCAGCAGCCTCGGTCCCGGTCTGGGGGCTTTGAATAGGTAGCACCAGGTGCTAGACTGTGGCATGCCTGATGACAGGTCCGCAAGAGCCTTCAAGACGGCCTGGTTTTCGAAGGCCGCCCGCAAGGCTCGCATCCGCGACAGCGCACTGCTGCAGGCCGTCCGGGAGGTGATGCGCGGACAGGCCGATGACCTTGGCGGCGGCGTCTTCAAGAAGCGGCTGAACGACAACCAGCATCGGTCGATAGTGCTGGCCAAGGGCGGGAAGCTGTGGGTGTTCGCGTTCCTCTATGCCAAGAAGGACAGGGCCAACATCGATCCCGAGGAATTGGCGGCGTTCCGCAAGCTCGCTCAGGCGTACGCGCGGATCACGCCCCCGGAACTTGAACAAGCCCTGGACGAGGGCGACTTGCTGGAGTTGAGCGATGACCACTAGACCGAAGTTCAAGAGCGATGCCTTCGAGGCCATCCACAGCGCCGCTCGGGGCCTGCAACGAGTCGGCGCCATCGACAAGGCGACCATGCGCGAGTTCGATGAGAGTTGCCTTGCCGTTCCCCCCGAGATCAGCGCCGCGGACATCAAGCGCATTCGGGAGCAGGCGCTCGTGAGCCAGCCGGTCTTCGCGCGCTACCTGAACACCAGCGAGTCGACCGTCCAGAAGTGGGAGGCCGGCACCAAGCGGCCCAGCGGGATGGCGCTGAAGCTGCTGGCGGTGGTGGAGAAGCATGGGTTAAAGGTCTTGGCCTGATCGAGTCCGAGATGGCGTCGCCGGCTACCAGGGCGTGATCAACTCGGGGCGTGGTGCCCCAGGGCACCTTCAACTACTTTGCCCGCACGCACGGCATTCCCGTCGACCCGACCGAGGCGGTCCGCCTGCTGCTGCGGTCGACGCCCATCCCAGTCCAGGTGGCCGGCGTAAACGACCGCCTGTTCCTCGTCTACGCCAGCCTCGGGCTCTACCCGGAACTGCTGGAAGACCGCGAGGCCTACAAGGCCCGCTTCGGGCGCAGCCGCTGGGTGGCATTCGTCGCGGCCTGCGCGACGCTGCTGCGCGCGCAAAGCAAGCTGCGCGTGCACATCGAGGTAGGTGGCACGGCGCGCGACGTGCAAACCTTGACGCTCTTCGTCGGCAACAACCGGCTGCAACTGCAGCAGCTCGGTGCCGAGCCGGAGGACACGGTCGCCGGCACGCCCGGCGACGGCAGCATGGCTGCCCTGATGCTGCGGCCCATCGGCACGTTGCCGATGCTCGGGTTGATGCTGCAAGGGGCGATGGGGCGTCTCGGCGAGGCTGCCGGGGTAGAACGCTTCGAGTTCCAGCACATGGTGGTCAAGCCGACGCTGACGCAAGGGCGCCGCGGGGTGAAGGTCGCCTTCGACGGCGAGGTGGCGACGCTGCGCGCACCGCTGGACTTCCGCGTGCTCGCCCAGCCGCTGTACCTGCTGGCGCCGCCGCGCCTAGAGGTCGGGCGATGACCGTCATGCTGCAAGTCTCCGACCCGCACTTCGGCACCGAGCGGCCGACCGTCGTCGACGCGCTGATCGAATTCGCACGCAAGCAGCGGCCCGATCTGGTCGTGCTGTCCGGCGATATCACGCAGCAGGCCCGACCGGCGCAGTTCCGCGCCGCTCGTGCCTTCACGGACTGCATGGGCGCGCCCGTGCTGGCCGTGCCGGGCAACCATGACATCCCGCTGTTCGACCTGTTGACGCGCTTGCGTCACCCCTACGCCCGCTACACGGCCGCCTTCGGCACTGATCTCGAACCAGTGCACCGCTCTCCGGGGCTGCTGGTGGTGGGGGTGAACACCACGCGTGCCTGGCGCCACAAGGATGGCGAGATCTCCCAGCCGCAGATCGAGCGTCTGGCGGCGCTTCTCGAAGGTGCCACGGCGGCGCAACTTCGCGTCGTGGTGGTCCACCAACCGATCGCCGTCACCCGCGACGACGACCTGCCCGACCGTCTGTACGGGCATGAAGCCGCTCTGCAGCGCTGGGCCACGGCCGGCGCCGATCTCGTCATGGGCGGCCACATCCACCTGCCGTACGTCATGGCACTGAAGGACCTGGCGCGGCCGATGTGGGCGGTGCAGGCAGGCACGGCCGTCTCGACCCGAGTCCGCCCCGGCGTTCCCAACTCGGTGAACCTTCTGCGCTGGGGCCAGGACTCGACACCGGGCCTCTGCCGGATCGAACAGTGGGACTTCTCGGCTGCGAAACAGGCCTTTGTCTGCGTCAAGGAAGCGGAAGTTTAGCCCGCCAGGCCATGAACCCAACGACATCCCACTGCGAGGAGAGCGGCCCCGGGCCGACGGCGGTCTGATCCTTGACGTGACAATTGGTCATGCATCCGCCAATGCCCCTTGTTGTCACCCTGGCCGCCGCACTCGGCCTGGCGCTCGTGCTCGGCTTCGTGGCCGCGAGGCTGAAGCTGCCGGCGCTCGTGGGGTACCTCGCTGCCGGCGTGATCATCGGTCCGCACACACCGGGTTTTGTGGCCGACGTGTCCCTGGCCCAGCAACTGGCCGAGATCGGGGTGATGCTGCTCATGTTCGGCGTCGGCATGCACTTCTCAATCAAGGATCTGCTGGCCGTCAAGGGCGTGGCGGTGCCTGGCGCGGTGGTCCAGATGGCCGTGGCCACGGCCATGGGTGCCGGCCTGGCGCTGAGCTGGGGTTGGGAATTGCCGGCTGCGCTGGTGCTGGGCCTGTCCCTCTCGGTCGCCAGCACCGTGGTGCTGCTGCGCGCCCTGGAAGCGCGAGGGGCCCTGGAGACGCCGAATGGCCGCATCGCCGTGGGCTGGCTGATCGTCGAGGATCTGGCGATGGTGATCGTGCTGGTCCTGCTGCCGGTCCTGGCGGCGTTGACCACCGGCGACGGTGGCGGGGGCGGGATAGACGAACTGCTGCCGGCACTGGGCAAGACGCTGCTCGCCGTCGGCGGCTTCGTCGCCGTGATGCTCATCGTGGGCCGACGGGTGCTGCCCTGGGTGCTGTGGCAGATCTCGGCCACGGGTTCGCGGGAACTGTTCACCCTGTGCGTGATGGCCGTCGCCGTCAGCATCGCCTACGGCGCCTCCGCGGTCTTCGGGGTCAGCGTAGCGCTGGGTGCGTTCTTCGCCGGGCTGGTGTTGCGCGAGTCGGAGTTCAGCCATCGCGCTGCGCAAGAGTCGCTGCCTTTCCGCGATGCCTTTGCGGTGCTCTTCTTCGTGTCGGTCGGCATGCTGTTCGATCCGCAGGTGCTCGTGGACCGGCCGCTGCAGGTGTTGGCGGTGACGCTGGTCATCATGGTGGGCAAGTCCATCGCCGCGGCGGTCCTGGTGCTGGCCTTGCGCTATCCGCTGAACAGCGCCCTGACCATCTCGGCGGCCCTTGCGCAGATCGGCGAGTTCAGCTTCATCCTCATCGCGCTGGCAGGCACGCTTGGGCTGGTTCCCCCCGAGGCGATG
>CAISYQ010000500.1 GCA_903889735.1 uncultured Methylibium sp. | reverse complement strand
GCCACCCCCACAGCGTCGAAGGGCAGGTGAACGGCATCGCGCGCCTGCGCATGGGCGATTTGGAAGGCCAGGTGCGGCGCGGTCGGCAGGCTGTGGCCGGCCCGGCCGAGCGCAATGCGGGCCGCGGTGTAGCGGCGCAGGCCTTGCCAGCCGGCGGCGGTGACCAGCGGCTTGGGGAGGCTCACAAAGCCCCCAGCCGCGCCAGCACATCGGCAAACGGTGCCGGCAGTGCCTCGGCGAGGCGCGAACCTTCGCCGCCCTCGAACACCCCCACGCGCTGCAGCCAAGCCTCGAATTCCGGTGCGGCGCGCAGGCCCAGCGCCTGGCGCAGGTAGAGCGCGTCGTGGAACGAACTGCTTTGGTAATTCAGCATGATGTCGTCTGCGCCGGGGATGCCCATGATGAAGTGACAGCCCGCCGCGCCCAATAGAGTCAGCAGCGCATCCATGTCGTCGGAGTCGGCCTCGGCATGGTTGGTGTAGCAGACGTCGCAACCCATCGGCACCCCCAGCAGCTTGCCGCAGAAGTGGTCCTCCAGCCCGGCGCGGATGATCTGCTTGCCGTCGAACAGGTACTCGGGCCCGATGAAGCCGACCACGGTGTTGACCAGCAGCGGCTTGAAGTGTCGCGCCACCGCGTAGGCGCGTGCCTCGATCGTCTGCTGATCGCAGCCATGGTGTGCGCCAGCTGACAGCGCACTGCCCTGCCCGGTCTCGAAATACATCACATGCTCGCCGCGATGACTCGAGCCCCCGACCGCGGGCTGACCCACGCCCGCCCCCCGAGGGGGTCCGCCGGCGGCTTCGGAGCGGCCGGGCGCGCCCGGCGTTGCGTCGTCGAACACCGCGCCGCGCTGCAGAGACAGCGCCGCCGCACGAGCCTCGGCCAGCATCGCGAGGTCGATGCCGAAGCTGCGGTTGGTGCCCTCGGTGCCGCCGATCGACTGGAACACCAGGTCCACCGGCGCGCCGCGCTCGATCGCCTGCAGCGTGTTGGTCACATGCGTCAGCACGCAGCTCTGGGTCGGGATGCCGTAGCGCGAGATCACGCCATCGAGCATCTGCAGCAGGCGCATCACCTGCGGCAGGTTGTCGGTGGCTGGGTTGATGCCGATCACCGCGTCACCACAGCCGTGCAAGAGGCCGTCGAGCAGGCTCGCAGCGATGCCGGCGGCGTCGTCGGTGGGGTGGTTGGGCTGCAGCCTCGTCGCCAGCCGCCCGGGAAGGCCGATCGTGCCCCGAAAGCGCGTTACCACGCGACATTTTCGCGCGATCAGCACCAGGTCCTGCAGCCGGCAGATCTTGCTGACGGCGGCGACCATCTCGGGCGTGAGCCCCGGTGCGAGCGCCGCCAGCGAGCCAGCATGGGCCGCATCGCCAAGCAGCCAGTTGCGGAAGTCGCCGACGGTCAGGTGGGCCACCGGCTCGAAGGCGGCTGCATCGTGGGTGTCGATGATGAGCCGGGTGACGGCATCCATCTCGTAGGGCACGACCGCTTCGGTCAGGAAACGCGCCAGCGGCAGATCGGCCAGCGCCATCTGCGCCGCCACCCGCTCCTGCGCGCTGCGCGCCACCACGCCAGCCAGCTGATCGCCCGAGCGCAGCGGCGTGGCGCGCGCCATCAGCGTGCGCAGATCGTCGAACACGAAACGCTGCGACCCGGCGGTGTGGGAGTGACTCATCCGAGCCGTCCTGGCCATGGTCTGCCGAACAGCCGCGCCGCGCCGACCCTGGAGCCAGCGCCCAAGATGGTGACCCCGAGGCCCTGTGGCGGGTCGGTCATGACGCGGCCTGCTCGGCGGCGGCGATCTCGGCCTGCCGCCTGGCGAGTTCGACGCCCATCGGTGGGCCCTTGAAGCGGCGGCGCTCGAAGCCGAACCACACCACCGCCGTGATGCCCAGGAACGCCAGCGTGATCGTCAGTGCCGCGTCGTTGGGAGGCTGCACGCCCAGGAAGAAGATCAAGGCGATCGCAATGATCGACAGCACGCCGACGATGCGGTAGGCCGGCCCCATGTCCCAGGGACCCATCTGGGTCCAGGACCTTCCATAGGCGAACAATCCGGCGATGACCGGGATGCCACAGGAGAGGAAGATGAAGATCACTGTGACCGACACGATGGTCGTGTAAGCGGGTGTGTAGAGCGTGAACAGAATCGAGATCACCGCGGCGGTCCAGATGGCCGCCACCGGCGTGCGCAGCACCGGATGCACCCGCCTGAGCGCCCCCGAGGCCGGCAAGCCACCGTCGCGCGCGAAGGCGTAGATCATCCGCGATGCCGAGGTCACGGTCGCCAGACCGCAGAGCAGTTGGCAGAGCAGGATGAGCCCATAGAGGACCTCCTTCAGCGCGACAGGCAGTACCGCGTCGAGGGTGGCGAAGAAGACGCCCCAGCCGCTGGCCGCCGCCTGGTCCATGTCAGGGATCGCCAGCACGAAGGCACTGAGCATCAGTCCACCGAACAGTGCGGAACAGATCACCGAGTTGACGATGCCCTTGGGCACGGCCCGCGATGCGTCCTTCGTTTCCTCGGCGGTATGGGCCGAGGCGTCGAAGCCAGTGATGGTGTAGATCGGCAGCAGCAGCCCCAGGCCAAAAAGCAGCGTCATGCTGTCGGTGGCCGGCCACACATCGCCGCCCGCCGCTCCGCTGTAGTTCTTGAAGGTCCACAGCCGAGAGAAGTCCCAGTGCGCAGCGTAGGCCAGCAAGGCCACCGTCAGTCCCGCCGAGACCGTGAAGATCAGGT
>CAISYQ010000499.1 GCA_903889735.1 uncultured Methylibium sp. | reverse complement strand
GGGAAACGCTCGCCGGGATGGCGGCATCTGCACGGTCAGGCCGCCCCACGACCAGCTCTTCACGCGCCCTTGAGCACGCGCTTGCGCCGATCGGCAGGGCTGGCCGGCGTCAACCGACCAGGTTGGCCAGCGTCAGGAGTGCCAGCAGCAGCATCCAGAGCACCACCGACCGCCAGACCAGGCCAACCACGCTGCGCAGGTGGCCGACCTCCGGCTGCAGGCCGGGCGTGGAACCGGTGGCCTCGGCATCGGTCGGCGTGGTGCCCGCCGACAGGCCCTTGGTCTGGTCGACCGCCAGCGGCGGTGGCGCGCCGCCCCCCAGACTCACCCCGACCGCACCGGAGGCGGCCGCGAGGATGACCCCCTCGTTGGGCTTGAGCCAAAGCCGCGCGTCGCGCCGCCAGCAATCGATCGCCTCCTCGAAATTGCCCACGACCGCAAAGCCGAAGGCGGTCAGGCGCGCCGGCGCGTGATCGATCGCGGCGTAGAGGGCCTGCGAGCGCTGCATCAGCCGCTCGTTGACCGGCACGCCGAGCGTCTGGCTGCGAAAGGCCCAGTAGCGGCTGGCGAATTCGGCCAAGCGATAGAGCACCGCCCCCGCGGGGCCAAAACCCAGCGCCGACAGCAGCACGAACCAGAAGAACACGCCGAAGACATGCCGGTGAGCGGCCAGCAGCGAATGCTCGATCACATGGCGCAAGAGCTCGGTGTGGGGAAGCTCGCTGGTGTCCACATGGCGCCACTCGGCGAGCAGACGGCGTGCCTCGGTCTCGTCGCCGCGCTCCAGGGCCTCGCGGATGTCGGTGAAGAAATGGCTGAAATGGCGAAACCCGAGCGTGAGGTAGAGCACCGCCACATCCCAGGCCAGCGCGAGCAGCAGGCTGAACTGGGCCACCACGACATGCACCGCGAACACCGCCGCGGCGGGCGCCAGCACGGTCATGGCCCAAACGACCCAGGCGTGCTGCTCATGGCCGGCGTCGAAGTTGCGGCCGGTCCAGCCGGTCCACGCCACCAGGGCCCGGAGCACGGCGTTGCGCCGAGGCAAGGGCCGCAGTTGCTCGATGAACAGCGCCAGCAGCACCGCGAAGAAGCTCATGCACCGATCATACCGAGCGCCCTGCGCCACCCTGTCTCTGGCGGCGAACGGCTCAGACCGAAGGGGCTGAGGAGGCCGTCCCCGCGGACCTCAGGCGCTCAGGAAACGGTAGAAGTTGCGCAGCATCGCTGCGGTCGCACCCCAGATGAAATGCGGCTGCGGCCGCCCCGGCGGGTGCCAGGGCATGGCAAGGAACTCGCGCCGGTCGCCCGGCTGCCACTCGAGGGCATGCCGCTGGTGGTGGGCCGGGTTCATCAGGAAGGCCAGCGGCACCTCGAAGGCCTCCGCCACCTCGAAGGGATCGGGCGCCAAGTCGAAACCCGGCGCCACCAGCGCCACCACCGGCGTGACGACAAAGTTGGTGACCGTGGTGTAGTGGGGCAGCGTTCCGATGACCTCGATGTAGTGGCGCATCAGGCCGATCTCCTCCTCGGTCTCGCGCAGTGCGGTTGCCGCCGCATCGGCGTCCTCGGGCTCGCGGCGGCCGCCCGGAAAGCTGATCTGCCCGGCATGGTCTCTGAGGTGATCGGTGCGGCGCGTCAGCAGCAGGGACAGGCCTTCTTCCCGCTCGACCAGAGGCAGCAGCACCGAGGCCGCGGCCGGCGGACGCCCGATCGGGCGGCCATCGCCGGTGAACTCGGGACGCCAGTCGGGCGGGGCCGAGAAGCGCTGCCGCAAGGCTGGGGCCTGGAGACGCTCCGACGCCACGGCGGGCAGGTGCGCATCGCGCCCCAGCAGGGGCGCGGCCAGGGGATCGATCCGGGGAAGCCGTTCAGCCATCGCTGGAGCTTACGCGTCCGAAAAGCACAAAGCCGCCCGGGTGGGCGGCTTTGCATGCGTTGACGTCCAAGATGGACGCACTGCCATTGCTGGGTCGGTCAGGCCAGCTTTTCCTTGATCCGCGCCGACTTGCCGCTGCGGCTGCGCAGGTAATAGAGCTTGGCACGGCGCACATCACCACGGCGCTTGACCTCGATCGTCGCGATCAGCGGGCTGTAGAGCTGGAAGGTCCGCTCAACACCCTCGCCGCTGGAAATCTTGCGCACGATGAAGCTGCTGTTGAGGCCGCGATTGCGTTTGGCAATCACGACGCCTTCGTAGGCCTGCACGCGCTTGCGGGTGCCTTCGACGACGTTGACGCTCACGATGACCGTGTCGCCGGGGGCGAAGGGCGGGATCGTCTTGTTCAGACGGGCAATCTCTTCTTGCTCGAGGGTCTGGATCAGGTCCATGGTTTCTCCTGGTGATCGTGCCCGCGCCAGCGGTCCAGGCGGACCGTCTCGATGAAGCCGGGTAGAGGATCGAAAAGCTTATGAGTATAGGCGAAGGGAGCGAAGGCAGGCCTCGTCAGCGGCCGACAAGCGCCCCGACGCCCGCGCGGCCTCGATCAGGTCGGGACGGCGGTGGGCGGTCAGCGCCAGCTGGCGTTCACGGCGCCAACGCGCGATCTCGGCATGGTGGCCGCTGAGCAGCACCGGGGGCACCCGGTCCTCGGGCGCATCGCCCAGGACATCGGGGCGGCTGTAATGCGGGCAGTCCAACAGCCCGTCGGAGAAGCTGTCCTGCCGGTGCGAGGCCTCATCGTTGAGCACACCGGGCAGGAGCCGCAGCACCGCATCCATCAGGGCCAGGGCGGGCAGCTCACCCCCCGAGAGCACGAAGTCGCCCAGGCTCAGCTCCTCGTCCACATGCCGGTCGATGAAGCGCTGGTCGATGCCCTCGTAGCGCCCGCAGACGAGCACGGCCCCGGGGCTGGCCGCCAGCGCCTCGACACGCGGCTGACTCAGGCGGGCGCCAGTCGGGCTGAACAGGATCACCGGCGTGGGTGCCGCCTCAGCGGCGGCCTGCGCCGCCCGCACGGCAATCAACGCCCTCTCGAGCGGCTGGACCAGCATCACCATGCCGGGGCCGCCACCATAGGCCCGGTCATCGACGCGCCGGTAGGCATCGTCGGCGAAATCGCGCAGTGGCCACAGCGCCAGTTCGGCCTGGCCACTGTCGAAGGCGCGGCGGGTCACGCCGACCGTCTGGAAGGGCGGGAACAGTTCCGGGAACAGCGTGATGACGTCGAAGCGCATGCGGGGTGGTGCCTGGCGCTGTGGACCGGTCCAGTCCGGCCGGGCCGGCGATGGAGCAGCCGACGTCGGCGGGCTGGCTCAGTAGTCGAGTTCCCAGTCGACCAGGATGCGCCGCTGCTCGAGATTCACATCGTCGATGTAGGCCGCAACGAACGGGATCAACCGCTCGGTCGATGACTGCCCCTCGGTCACCGGCTCCATCACCACCCGCAGCACGCCCTGCGCCCCGGTCTCGACCAGGTCGGCCACAGCCCCGAGTGGCTCACCGGCGCGGTTGACCACCGACAGACCGATCAGGTCGATCCAGTAGTACTCGTCCTTGCCGGCCGTCGGAAAGCTGGAGCGTGGCACGAAGATCCGGCTGCCGATCAAGGCCTCGGCCGCATTGCGGTCGGGCACATCCTGGGCCATCACGACGATGATGTCGCCATGCTCCTTGGCTGAGATCACCTTCAGCAGCGCCGGGGTGCGGGCCACGGAGGCCGGACGCAACTCGGGCGGCTTCAGGTACCAGCGCTTCGAGGAGAACAGCGCCTGGGGGTCACCCGAGAAAGGCAGCACCTTGATGCCGCCCTTGATGCCCCAGGCATCGACGATCCGACCCACCTCGATGGCGTCCTCGGGCCAGACGACCTCATCGTCGTGCGAGGACGTCATCGCGCGCCGCCGATCGGATGCCTCAAGCCGCCGGAAGGGCCTTGGCCTTGGCGTCCTTGACCAGACGCGCCACGGTCGGGGAGAGCTGGGCGCCAACGCTGACCCAGTGGTCGATGCGGTCGAAGGCCACGCGAAGCGGCTCTTCGCCACCGGAGGCGACCGGGTTGTAGAAGCCCACGCGCTCCAGGAAGCGGCCATCACGGCGATTGCGAGCCGCTGCAGCGACGATGTTGTAGAAGGGGCGCTTCTTGGAGCCGCCGCGCGCGAGCCGGATCACGACCATGGTATTTCCTCAGGGATTGTTCAGGGCCCACAGCGCCCAGGGACACTCGGGCGTTGCAGATCGGTCCAGCCGCCATACCGCAGCCCCCATTCATGGAGCCGTGGAAGCAACTGGGAAGACCGGGGGCGTTCCACCGCCCGGCGAACCGCCGAGCCACCACCGAAACCGCGCAGTATAAACTCGTTCGCCATGACTCCTCACCAGACCGCCAGCCGGTTGTTGCTGAGACCCAGCTGCCCCGAGGACCTCGAGGCCATCACCGCCCTCTACGCCTGGCATGCCGAGCACGGCACCGGCACCTTCGAGCTCGAAGGACCCGACCTCGCCGAGATGACGCGCCGCCGCGAGGACATCCTGGCCAAGGGCCTGCCCTGGCTGGTGGCCGAGCGCGACGCCGAACTGCTCGGCTTCGCCTACGCCAACCACTTCCGGCCGCGCCGCGCCTACCGCTTCGCGCTCGAGGATTCGGTCTATGTGGCCCCCTCGGCCCAGCGCCAGGGCCTGGGGCGGTTGCTGCTGACCGAACTGGTGGCACGCTGCGAGTCGCTCGGCGCCCGACAGATGTTCGCGGTGATCGGCGACAGCGCCAACGCGGGGTCGATCGCCGTCCACCAGGCCCTGGGTTTCACCGAGGTCGGCGTGATGCGCGCAGCGGGCTGGAAATTCGGGCGCTGGCTGGACGTGGTGATCCTGCAGCGCACGCTCGGCCCGGGCGACCGCACCGCGCCCGTGGATGCGCCGGAGGCGACCGCATGAACCCCACCGGCAAGTCCAAGACGCTCACCACCTGGATGGCCTTCCTGTTCGGCAGCCTGGGCCTGCACCGCTTCTACCTGCGGGGCTGGGGCGATGCCTGGGGCTGGCTGCACCTGCCGCCCACGCTGCTGGGCGCCTATGGCGTGAAGCGCATGCTCGAATTCGGTCAGGACGACCGCCTCGCCTGGGCGCTGATCCCCTTGCTGGGGCTGTCGATCGCAGCCAGCATGCTGGCGGCCATCGTCCACGGCCTGACCGCCGACGAGCAGTGGAATGCGCGCTTCAACCCCGCCGGCCCGGCTTGCACGAGCGGCTGGGGCGCCGTGTTCGGCGTGCTGGGCGCGCTGATCATCGGCGCCACCGTGTTGATCGCCACCATCGCCTTCAGTGGGCAGCGCTACTTCGAGTCGCAGATCGTGGATGCGCGCGAGCTCAGCCGCTAGTTAGTCAGCGGCTCGCTCAAACGATTCACACGACTCCCAACCGCGCCCCCTGAGGGCTTGCGCCCAGGAGCCAATCCTGGGCTCGTCAGCCGCCCACAGCGGCTGCCTTGGCGAACAGCCTCGCGTGCTCGGTGCGCAGCAGGTTCTTCTGTACCTTGCCCATGGCGTTGCGCGGCAGCTCGGGCACGACGAACACCTGCTTGGGCACCTTGAAGTTCGCAATGGCCGCCTTCAGGCCGG
>CAISYQ010000498.1 GCA_903889735.1 uncultured Methylibium sp. | reverse complement strand
ACGCCCTGTGCCAGCAGGCCCTTCGGCGGGGGCTGGGCCTGCTGTGGCTGGAGGTGCGGGTGTCGAATGCCCGCGCCCGGGCCCTGTACGAACGCTATGGCTTTCGCAGCGTCGGCCTGCGCCGCCGCTACTACCCCGCCCAGGCCGGCACCCGCGAGGACGCGGTCGTGATGCGCCTGGACCTGGGGCCAACCATCCTGGGCGGGGAGACACCATGACCACTTCGCCGGGCGAGGACTCCGAGCGCTGGGCGCAGCGTCAGCGCGCCATGCTGGCGCAGATGGGCATCCGCCTGTGGTCGCGGCCGCCGGCCGACCCGACCCCCCTGCCTGAAACCGCCAAGGCACCGGGATCCTCGAGTCCACCCGAAGGACCGCCCACACCTGAAGCGCCGGGCCGCCTGGCGCCGATCCCGCAGGCGGCACCGCCCGTGCCGCCGACCGCGGGGTTGCGCTCGGCGCCCGGGCCCCGGCTCGCCGACAGGCCGGCCGGGATCGCGAGCGGGATCCTGATTTCTTCCAACAGCGACATTGGGACGATGGACGGGCCGACCCTGCGCGCGGCGGTGGACGGCTGCACGGCCTGCGGCCTGAGCCAGAGCCGCTCGCGCACGGTGTTCGGCACCGGCCATGAGCGGGCGCATTGGATGATCGTCGGGGAGGCGCCGGGCGAGCAGGAAGACCGCCTGGGTGAGCCCTTCGTCGGCCCCTCCGGTCAGCTGCTCGACAACATGCTGCGGGCGGTTGGCCTGAGCCGCTTGCCGAATGCCGAGGGCGATCCGGCCCGGCAGGTCTTCATCACCAATGCGCTCAAGTGCCGCCCGCCCGTCAACCGCAACCCCAAGCCGGACGAACTGGCGCAATGCGCGCCCTACCTGCGGCGCCAGGTGGCGCTGGTGCGGCCGCGCCTGATCCTGGCGATGGGCCGCTTCGCGGTGCAGGCGCTGCTCGGCACCGACACGCCCCTCGGGCAGCTGCGCGGCCGGGTGCACCACTGCGAGGGCGTGCCAACGGTCGTGACCTACCACCCGGCCTACCTGCTGCGCAACCTGACCGACAAGGCGCGCGCCTGGGAAGACCTCTGCCTGGCGCGCCGGGTCGCTGCGGCCGCAGGGGAGGCCGGGGCGAGCGAGGAGTTGGACGCGCCCTCCGCCGGAGTCCCGGAGGCTCCGGGCACGCCGACCGATTAGCGGCGCCGCCGCCGGCCTTGCCGGTGGTGGGCGCGGTCGGTGCCCCTGGGTGGGTGTGGGCGGTGCCGGGGGGCTTGCACCGAGGCACGGCCCAACAGACCAAGAACTTGCCGCCCGCAGCCCGAGAAGCCGGCCAGCCGCCCTGATGCGTCCATGGCCGCCCATGGCGCGTCCCTGAAGAGCCCGCCGCTATCATGGGCCATGAGCTTGACGCGCCCCTTCACCGACCCGCTGCAGGCCCAAGGGGCTGACCCGGACGCTGGTCTGTGGGATGCCCTTCCGGGCATGCTCCTGCTGCTGGGGCGCGACGGCGCGGCGCGGCGCATGAATGCGTCCTTCGCGGCCTGCGCGGGCCTGACGACAACCGCGCTGGGGCGGGGCTGGCTCGCTCGTCTTTCAGACGCCTCAGCCCAGGCGCTGGAGCGGATCCTGGCCCAGGGCGAGCGTTTCAGCCTGCAGCTGTGCCTGCGCGCGGCCGAGGATCAGCCCGAGCGCTGGGTCGACTGCGCGGCGCGGTGGCGCGAGCCGGCAGCCGGAGACCACCGCGGTGACGGGCCAAGGGCCGGCTACTGGATCTGCCTGCTCCACGACCTGCAAGACCACCGGGCGGCGCTGGCCCGGGTCAGCGATGCGGCCCGCCATGAGGCCCGCCACGACGCCCTGACCGGGCTGCCCAACCGGCCCGCCTTCACCGAGCAGCTGGGCCGGCGCATGGCGCAGGCCGGCGAGGCGGGCGAGACCCTGGCGCTGCTGTTCATCGACCTTGACCACTTCCAGCGCATCACCGACTCGCTCGGTCACCTGGCCGGCGACGAGCTGCTGCAGGCCGTGGCCGGCCGGATCGCCCCCAGGCCTCCCTCCGGCCCGACCACCGCCCCGCCGGCTGCCGCCCGCGTCGCCCGCCCGCCAGACCTTGTCGGACTGCCGGGCTCCGGGGCGGTCGCCTCCCTCGAGTCGGTGGGTGACGCGCCGCGGGGGGCGCTTGCGGCGTCGCTCTTGGCGCCGCGGTCCGCCCCGCTTCTGGCGCGTTTCGGGGGCGACGAGTTCATGCTGCTGCTGCCCGCATGTCCTTCGCGTGCAGAAGCGCTTGGGGCCGCGACCGAGGCGGCGCGCCAGATCCTGGTCGACATCGAGGCCCCGCTGCAGGCGGCCGGCCGGCCGATCTCGGTGACCGCCTCGATCGGCATCGCGCTCTTTCCGGGCGACGCCGACACCGCCGCGGAGCTGATCCGGCACGCCGACACGGCGATGTACCTCGCCAAGGCGCGCGGCCGGGCCAACTGGCAGTGCTTCGAGCCGGCCCTGGCCCGCAGCGCCTATGCCGCGCTCGTCATGGAGGGCGAGCTGGCGCAGGCGCTGGAGCGCAGCGAGCTGACGCTGCATTTCCAGCCCCAGGTGCGGGCCCGGGACGGCTCGCTGGCGGGGGCGGAAGCCCTGGTGCGCTGGCACCATCCCGAACGCGGCCTGCTGCTGCCCGATGAGTTCATCCCGCTGGCCGAGCAGCTGCGAATGATGCAGCCGCTGGGGGCCTGGGTGATGCGCGAGGCGGTGCTCGCGGCCCGGCGCTGGCACGCGGCCGGGCTGGCCGGTGGCCGCCTGCCCGTGGCCGTGAACCTCTCGACGCGGCAGTTCCAGGCCGATGATTTCGTGGCCGGGGTGGCGTCGCTGCTGCGCGAGACCGGGCTGCCGCCGGCGCTGCTGGAGCTGGAGCTGACCGAGCGCATGCTGATGGACGATCCGGTCCGGGCCCTGGCCCGCATCGCCGAGCTCAAGGCTTTGGGCGTGGGCCTGTCGGTCGATGACTTCGGCACCGGCCATTCCTCGCTCGGCCAGCTCAGGGAGCTGCCGATCGACAAGATGAAGATCGACCGCTCCTTCGTGGCCGATCTGCCGGACAACCGCGACGCCGCGGCCATCGCCCGCGCCATCATCCAGATGGGCCGCAGCCTGGGCATCACCGTGGTCGCCGAGGGGGTGGAGACCGAGGCGCAGCGCCGCTTCCTCGCCGCGGAATCCTGCGACGACCTCCAGGGCGAGGCGATCAGTCCGCCGCTGGCGGCCAGCGCCTTCGAGGCCTGGGCCGCCGGGCGGGTCCCTGAGTGTCTTTGATGCGGACCCTTGACCTGCGCCCTTGAGCGGCCCCTGGGTCAGCGGCCCTGGTCGAGGTAGCGCTTGCTGCGGAAGAACAGCACCAGGCCGATCGCCAGCAGCACCATCGCCACGGTGGTGATCCAGAACCCCAGGCCGCTGTGGATCAGCGGCAGGAAATCGAAGTTCATGCCGAAGAAGCCCGTGACCAGGTTCAGGGGCATGAAGATGGCCGTGAGCACGGTCAGCGTGCGCATGATGTCGTTGGTGCGGTTGCTCTGGGCCGAGAAATGCATCTGCACCGAGCTCTCGGCCGAGTGCTCGAGCCGGCGCACATGGCCGAGCACGCGCTCGATGTGCTCGAGCACGTCGCGCGAGCGCACCCGCAGCAGTTCGCGCTCGCGCTGGGCCGGCGCGCCGGTCTCGGGGGGCCATTCGGCCAGCGCGTCGATCCACTCCTGGATTGCGCTGCGTTGGTCTTCGCAGGTGTCCTCGAGCAGGTGCAGGGCGTTGCGCGACTCCAGCAGCGCCTGCCAGTTGTCGAAGCGGCTGCGCGGGTTGAGGAGTTCACCCTGCAGGTAGCCGAGCTGGCGCGTCAGCAGGCGGCGCAGCTCGAGATAGCCGTCCACCATGTGGTTGACGATGCGCAGCATCAGATCGGCGGGATTGGGGGGCAGGCGCGGCCCGATGGCCTTGGTCTCGGGCCGTGCCTCACCTTCGGGGCCTGCGGCTGGCGCCTCCCGAGCCGGCGGCGGCGCGTGGCCGAGCTGGCCCAGGCGGCTCACGAAAAACTCCCTCACCTGGCACTCGGTCGGGTGCACCGTGACCAGCACGCGGTCAAAGAGCGCGAAGCCGACTGGGCTGGTGTCGATCGACTCCAGCGCCTGCCGCGCGGTGCTGGCGGTGCCATGCTCGCTGTCCACGAAGAGGCTGCTGCTGCCGCTGCCGGCCGCCAGCCGGCGGAACACCAGCAGGTCGTACCAGGAGGTGTAGTCGAACTGCGAGGGCAGCTGGTGGTTGAGCAGGTCGGCCACATGCAAATCGACCAGCGGGCCGACTCCCCAGCCCTGCAGGGCTTCCTGGAGCTGGCCCTGTTGGACCTCGAACTCACGGCGCCCGCTGCTCACCCAGAGGTAACCCTCGCTGGGCAGCGCGGCCGGCAGGGCGGGCAGCTCCTGGAAGGACTCGTGGACGTGGAAGACGCGCATGAGCCGGTGTATCAGGCGCGGGCCGCGGCCTTGAGCAACCGCGCCGCCTCGAGCGCGAAGTAGCTCAGCACGCCGTCGGCGCCGGCCCGCTTGAAGGCCAGCAGCGATTCCATCATCACCGCCTCGCCGTCCAGCCAGCCGTTGGCCGCGGCGGCCTTGAGCATGGCGTACTCGCCGCTGACCTGGTAGGCGAAGGTCGGCACGCGGAACTCCGCCTTCACGCGCCGCACGATGTCCAGGTAGGGCATGCCGGGCTT
>CAISYQ010000497.1 GCA_903889735.1 uncultured Methylibium sp. | reverse complement strand
GCGGGCCACGATACCGCCGCCGAGGAGGGCGTGCCGGTGTCGGTCAAGATCCGGGAGCGTCTGAAGGCCCAGCGCCGGCGCTTCCACGCCAACGACAACATCGCCGCCTTCATCGAGCCGGGCGAGCTGGAGCGCCTGCTCGAGGAGGTGGCCGGCAAGATGCGCGGCGTGCTCGACAGCCTGGTGATCGATACCGAGAACGACCACAACACCCAGGACACCGCGCGCCGTGTGGCCAAGATGTACCTCGGCGAGGTGTTCAAGGGACGCTACACGGCCGAGCCCAGCGTCACCGAGTTTCCGAACGTCGCCCACCTCAACGAGCTGATGATCGTCGGGCCGATCACGGTGCGCAGCGCCTGCTCGCACCACTTCTGCCCGATCATGGGGCGGGTCTGGATCGGGATCATGCCCAACGAGCATTCCAACCTGATCGGCCTGTCGAAGTACGCCCGGCTGACCGAGTGGATCATGAGCCGGCCGCAGATCCAGGAGGAGGCTGTCACCCAGATCGCCGACCTGCTGCAGGAAAAAGTGAGTCCCGACGGACTGGCCATCGTGATGGAGGCCGATCACTTCTGCATGCAGTGGCGCGGTGTGCGGGATCTGGAATCGAAGATGATCAACAGCGTCATGCGGGGCAGCTTCCTGGTCAATCCGCACCTGCGCCAGGAATTTCTCTCGCTCATCCACCACAAGAACGGCTGAAGCGCCCTCGCGGCGCGCTGCCCTGCGGAGTGCCCACCATGCTCGTCAGACTCCTCTATGCCAGCCGCGCGGCCCAGAGCATCACGCCCGAGGCCATCGACTCCATCCTCGCGCAGTCGCGCGTCCACAACCCGGCGCTGGGCATCACCGGCCTTCTCTGCCACGGCGGGGACGTGTTCATGCAGGTGCTCGAGGGCGGGCGTGACACGGTGAACGCGCTCTACACCCAGATCGTGCGCGATCCCCGCCACCGCGACGTGGCGGTGCTGCACTTCGAGGAGGTGACCGAGCGGCGCTTCGCCGGCTGGACCATGGGACAGGTCAACCTGGCCAAGGTCAATCCGTCCATCGTGCTGAAGTACAGCGAGAAGCCAACGCTCGACCCCTACGGCATGTCGGGCCGCGTCTCGATGGCGCTGCTCGAGGAGCTGATCGCCACCGCGTCGATCATTGGCCGTACCGGCTGATCTCGCCGCTGCGGCTGCAGCGCCGGCAGGGCGAGGGGCGGGGCTGCGGCCCGCTTCACGCGCTCACGCGCCGAGGCGCCTCGCGTGACTCGCGTGACCCGCGTGCCTTACACCTGCATGCTCATGATCTCGGTGTAAGCCTGCACGAGCTTGTTGCGGGTCTGCAGGGTTGCCTGGAAGCCGATCTGGGCCTTCTGCATCGAGACCATGGTCTGCTCGATGCTGACCGTCGGGTTGCCGAGCTGTACCTGTTTCTGCAGCTCGCTCGCCGACATCTGTGCGGCACTCACCTCCTTGAGCGCAGCGCTGAAGCTGGTCTGGAAGCTCGGCCCGCCAATGCCCTGGGCAGCGGTGCTCTGGCGTACCCGCTCGGCCACCTGCGGCATGCCGGCACGCATCGCCGCCTGGGCGAAATCGAAAGGCTTGAGCTTCATGTCCATGGGTTGTCATCCTAGGGAGTCCCGCCCGGCGCAAAGGAGGGAACTGACCGCATTTGGCCGGCTTGTTCGCCGCTTTTCCCGCTCAAGCTGCAACCAACAATGCCGAGGCAGGTTCAGCCCACAGACGCGGCGGACCCGCCCCAAATCACCGACCGCCCCAGAAGACGCGACGCCAACTCCGAGACCCGATGGACACCGCACTCGCCTCCCCCTCCTCGATGGCCCTGAACGCTGGCCCGACCGCCTTGCCTGGCTTCGGCAACCGCCTCGCGGCCTTGCCGGCCGGCAGCAAGCTGATGTTCGGCCTCGGCCTCGGGGCGCTGGTTGCCATCGCGCTGGCGATGTCGATGTGGTCGTCCCAGGGCAACTACAAGGTTCTCTACGCCAACCTGTCCGACAAGGACGGTGGCGCCATCCTCGCCCAGCTCTCGCAGATGAACGTGCCCTACCGGCACGCCGATGGCGGCAGCGCGATCCTGGTACCGGCCGAGAAGGTCCACGACGTGCGCCTGAAGCTGGCCTCGGCGGGCTTGCCCAAGGGCGGCGTGGTCGGCTTCGAGCTGATGGACAACGCCAAGTTCGGCCAGACCCAGTTCCAGGAGCGGCTCACCTTCCAGCGCGGCCTCGAGGGTGAACTGACCCGCTCGATCGGCGCCCTGGCCGCCGTGCAGGCAGCCCGCGTCCATCTGGCGCTGCCCAACCAGAACGGCTTCTTCCGCGAGCAGCAGAAGCCCAGCGCGAGTGTCCTGCTGACACTGCATACCGGCCGCACGCTGGACCGGGCCCAGCTCGCCGGCATCGTGCACCTCGTGTCCTCCAGCGTGCCCGAGCTCAACCCCAAGGCGGTGAGCGTGCTCGACGCCACCGGCGCGCTGCTCTCGGGCAGCCCCGATGCCGACACGGCGGTCGGCCTCGACGCCCAGCAGCTCCAGTACCGCCAGCAGATCGAGACCGGCTACGCGCGCCGGGTGGTCGACCTGCTCGAGCCTGTGCTTGGCCGCGACAACCTGCGGGCCCAGATCACCGCCGAGATCGACTTCTCCCAGACGGAATCCACCTCCGAGGCCTATGCGCCCAACCAGGGTTTCGGGCCCGACGGTCGGCCCGCGGTCGCCTCCGTGCGCAGCGCCCAGTCGAGCGAGTCCATGAATGGCGCCGGCGCAACGCCCGCTGGCGTGCCTGGAGCGGCCAGCAACCAGCCGCCGGTCCCGGCCTCCGCACCCATCAACGGGGCGGCCCAGACGCTCACGGCCGCCAACGGCGGCGGGCAGGGGGGT
>CAISYQ010000496.1 GCA_903889735.1 uncultured Methylibium sp. | reverse complement strand
GCAGGCCATCCCCAACTTCCTCTCGGCGGCCGCCCTCTCCGACACCGGCCGCCAGGCCGGCGAGATCGGCTTCATCGTGCTGGGCATGGCGCTGGTGATGATCGTCGGCGGCATCGACCTCTCGGTCGGCTCGATGTTCGCGCTGACCAACTTCTGTGCGCTCTACCTCATGCACGTGCTGAAGTGGCCGGTGGCCGCGGCCATCCCCGCCACGCTGTTGTGCGGCGCCCTGCTGGGCGCGGTCAACGGGTTGCTGATCGGCTACCTGCGGCTGCGGGCCTTCCTGACCACACTGATCACGCTGATCATCTACCGCGCCCTCTACGAGCTGCTGACGGCCGACCACGCCACCGCCATCGCCGGGGGTCTGCCCGAGTCGGCCGCCTGGGACTTCATTGGCAGCGGTGATAGGGCCGGCGTGCCGGCGGTGGTCTACGCCTACGCGGCGGTGGCGATCTTCGGCCACATCTTCCTGACCCGGCTGCGCCCGGGCTGGCACATCACGGCCATCGGCGGCTCGCGCCGCTCGGCCTACAACACCGGGATCGCGGTGCGCCGCACGGTGGCGCTGTGCTACGTGGCCAGCGGTGTGCTGACCGCCATGGGGGGCCTCTTCTTCGCATCCCGCCTGGCCACGGCCGGCGGCGACATCGGCGTGGGCTTGGAGGTGCAGGTGCTGACCGCCGCCGTCCTGGGCGGCATCAGTCTGGGCGGCGGCAAGGGCTCGGTGATGAAGGCCCTGGTCGGCACGCTGATCGTGCTGCTGATCGTCAATGGCCTCACCACCCTCTCGCTGCAGGGCGGCTACAACCGCATGGTGCTGGCCGGCATCCTGTTGCTGGCGGCCATGGTCGACATCCGCTGGCTGAAGAACCGCCACCGCATCGTCAGCAAGGTCTACGTGAGCCCGACCTACCACGGCATGCCGCCCGCGCCCTCGACGGCGCCGGACTGCGGCACCGCCTGGGCGCTGAACGACCGGCTGCGCCCGGCCACGCCCATCGGCCTGGGCCGCATCGAGGGGCCGGAGGACGTGATCCTCGACCGCAACGACCACCTCTATGCCGGCTCCCGCCACGGCGACATCGTGCGCTTCTTCGCGCCCGACTACCAGCGCATGGAGATCTTCGCCCACATCGGCGGCACGCCGCTGGGCATGGCCTTCGACCGCCAGGACAACCTCTACGTCTGCGTCGGCGGCATGGGCCTCTACCGGGTCACGCCCGAGCGCCAGGTGGAGAAGGTGACCGACGAGACCAACCGCAGCTATTCGTCCATCAACGACGACAGCCGCCTGCGCCTGGCCGACGACCTCGACATCACCGACGACGGCCGCATCTTCTTCTCCGAGGCCACCGTGCGCTTCGAGATGCACGAGTGGGCCACCGACGGGCTGGAGGCGCGTGGCAACGGCCGTATCGTCTGCTTCGACACCAACACCGGCAAGACGCACACCGTCATCCGCGACCTGAAGTTCCCCAATGGCGTGTGCATCGCCAGCGACGGCCAGAGCTTCCTGTTCGCCGAGACCTGGGGATGCACCGTCAAGCGCCACTGGTTCGACGGCCCGAAGAAGGGCCAGACCGAGACCGTGCTGGAGAACCTGCCGGGCTTCCCCGACAACATCAACAACTCCTCCGACGGCCACTACTGGATGTCGCTGGTGGGCATGCGCTGCCCGGCGCTGGACCTGGCCTGGCGCATGCCGGGATTCCGCCGCCGCATGGCCAAGCGCGTGCCTCGCGATGAGTGGCTGTTCCCCAACATCAACACCGGCTGCGTGCTGAAGTTCAACGAGAAGGGTGAGGTGCTCGAGACCCTCTGGGACCTCGGCGGCCAGAACCACCCGATGATCACCTCGATGCGCGAGCACCGCGGCCACCTCTACCTCGGCGGCATCATGAACAACCGCATCGGCCGGCTCCCGCTGGAAGGCGCCAACCCCGACTTCGTGCAGTACGAGCGGCGCTGGGGGAGACAGCCATGATCGGCGCCCTGACCCGACCGCTGACCCGGTCCCTGCAGGCCCTGTCCGACCGCCTGCTGGGCCGCGGCGAGGCCGCGATCACCGTGCCGGTGTTCGACGGTGCGCTCAAGTCCAACCGGCTGCTGGAAGATGCCGCCGTCTTCGCCACGCTGCAGGCGCCCGAGGACCTCGCCACCGACGGACAGTCGCTCTTCGTGGCCGATGGACCGCGGCTGCTGCGCTACGACACCGCCGCAGCGGGCGCCGGTGAAGCACCGGTCGGCGCCGCCGAGGGCTCGCCCGTCGAGCTCCAGCATTTCGATCAGCCCGTCACCGCCCTGGCCTGCCTGCCGGGCGGCGGCCTGGCGGTGGCGCTGGGCGGACAGACCGTGCGCGTGCTGGGCGGCCCCCACGACGGCCGCCAATGGGACCGCGTCGACGGTCGGCCCCTGCACGCCGTCAACGCCCTGAGCGCCACGGCGGACGGCCGGCTGCTGGCCACCGACGGCTCGCGCGAGCACCGCCCGGCGCGCTGGAAACACGACCTGATGACGCTCGGCCGCAGCGGCCGCGTGCTGGAGCTGGCCCTGGCCGGTGGCGGCTCGCGCGAGCTCGCTGGCGGTCTGGCGCATGCCTTCGGCACCTGCTCCGCCGAGGATGCCGGCCAGGGCGGCAGCACGGTATGGGTCAGCGAGAGTTGGCGCCACCGCGTTGTCGCCCTCGATGCAATGGGCCGCGCCGGCAAGCCAAGGGCGGTGACGGAAGCCCTGCCCGGCTACCCCTCGCGCCTGTCGCCCGCCACGGGCGGCGGGGCCTGGCTCACCTGCTTCATCCTGCGCACGCAGCTGGTGGAGTTCGTGCTGCGCGAGCCGGGCTTTCGCCGCCGCATGGTCGAGGAGATCGACCCGGCCTACTGGATCGCGCCGGCCCTCAACTCCGGCAACACCTTCCTCGAGCCCATGCAGGGCGCGCAGCTGAAGATGATGGGCATCGTCAAGCCCTGGGCGCCGCCGCGCTCCTACGGGCTGGTGATCCGCCTCGATGCGCAGGGCCGCATCCTCCACTCGCTGCACAGCCGCTTCGACGGCAAGAACCACGGCGTGGTGGCCGCGGTGGAATGTGGCGACCAGCTCTATGTGCTCGCCAAGGGCAGCCGGCACCTCCTGCGCCTGCCGCTGGCCGAAATCGCCGGGGGTCCACAAGCATGAGCGCTTCCATGACATCACCAAGCGCATCACCGAGCACAACGCCGAGCGCGACGCCCAGCACGAGCGCCTCCGCCGCGGCTGCGGGAACCGAGCCGGTGCTGGAACTGCGTCAGGCCACCAAGAAATACGCCGGCGTGCCGGCCATCGACGGTGTGGATTTCTCGCTGCGGCCGGGCGAGATCCATTCCATCATCGGCGAGAACGGCGCGGGCAAGTCCACCCTGACCAAGGTCATGGCGGGGGTGGTGCAGCTGAGCTCAGGACAGATGCTGGTCGCCGGCCAGCCGGTCAGCCCGCGCACGCCCCACGAGGCCCTGGCGCTGGGCGTGGCGATGGTGTTCCAGGAGACCAGCCTGGTGCCCACCATGACGGTGGCGCAGAACCTTTTCCTCGGCCAG
>CAISYQ010000495.1 GCA_903889735.1 uncultured Methylibium sp. | reverse complement strand
TGGCAGGCTGACTGGCAGGCTGACTGGCAGGCTGACTGGCAGGCTGAGTGACCGGTGTACAGGGTCGGTTTCACAGGCATCCCTTTGCGGCGGTCGGTTCAGGCCGGGCAGCGGCCGGCGAGGCGGTCGTTGCGCAGGCGCACGCGGGTCTCGAGCCGGCGCACGATGGCGGGGTCGGCGGTGGCGCGGGCCTTGAGCGTGACCGCGACCTCGCGCAGGGTGACGCTCGGGCAGTCGGGGCCGTTGCAGGCGCTCGGGCAGAGGCTGCGCAGGTCGACCGGGGTCTCGGTCAGGGTGATGGCGAGGCCGTCGTCGGGGAGGGTCACCACGCCGGGATCGGTGAGGGTCTGCCAGGTGCCTGAGCCGGTCAGCATCTGCAGCGTGTGCTCGCCGCGGTTGAGGCGAAAGCCGAAGCGCTCGGCCAGGTCGATCTGGTCGTTCTCGGCGTCTTCTCTCGACAGCGAATAGGCCAGGCTCGACGCCAACGGGTCGGCTGCGATTTCCGCATAGGGGTTGCGGGGCGGGGCGGGGGCGAACGGGGAGGCAGAGGGAGCGTCTGGGGCGGCGTCAGGGCGGTGGATCAGCGTGACGCCCCCGAGCGCATGGCCCCAGTGCGAGGCGCGGCGCAGATCGCGTGTCATCAGGTCGGCCGCGCTGCGCAGGTCCTGGTGGACCCGGGCCTCCAGCAGCAGGCGCCGCACGCTACCGAGCTGGGCCATGAAGAGGGTGGCGGCGCTGCTGGCGATGAGCAGACCGATCGCCGTGCCGACCATCAGCTCGATCAAGGAGAGCCCGCGCTGCGGGTGCTTGCCGGGGGGGCGCATCAGCGGCTCCAGCAGGACGCCGGCGTGAGCACGCCGTGGCCATGGCGGACGGTGACGGTGAGGGTCGCACAGGCGCCGTCGCCCGATTGACTGCTGTTCGGCGCGGCGGTGGCCGTGAGGGTGTAGCCGCTGGGCGAGGGGTCGGAGATGGCCAGCGCGTAATGCCCGCCCCGGCTGCTCGCCGCCAGCGCCAGGCCGCTGTCGGCGCTGCAGGCGGCTGCCGAGCCGTCGGTAGCGGTGGCCGCCAGGCGGGCGGCGTAGCAAGGGTATTGGGCACGCCAACGCTCCTGCGCCTGCTGGATCTCGAAGAGGGCCACCACGGCGTCCAGTCGCCGCGCCTTGCGCACGGGGTCCATGAAGCTGGGGGCGGCGATGGCGCTCAGGATGCCGATCACGCTCACGGCGATCATCAGCTCGATGAGGGTGAAGCCACGCGACCGCTGGCGTGGGCCGGGCGGCATCGGGCGGGTGGTGGCCGAGGCTGGAGTCGGGGTTGAAGCTGAGCTTGAAACGAGGGTCGATGTCATGGCGGGCTTCCTGGATGAGCGAAGAAGGGGTTGGGTCGGTGGCGGGTGGTGGTGTGGGGCAGGGCGGAGCGGGGTGGTGAGCGGCGTTCAGCAGGCCCGGTAACCCGCCCAGGCCCCGCCCACCGCGCAGGTCCGCACGCGCCCGAGCAGGTTGACCACCTGGTTGAGCTGGCGGCCATCGGCGCCGCGCACCTGCAGGGTGGCGGTGGGGGAGACGGTGCCGCGCGGGTCGTAGAGCATGGACGCGACATTGGCCTGCACCTGGGCGCGGCTGCCGCTCGGCAGGCGCACGGTCTTGATCTCGGCCGCGCCAGCCGCGCAGGCGGCCGGGCTGGTCGGCGTGCCGCCGAGGCAGTCACAGGCCTCGGCCGGGCCGGTGTGGATCACATAGCAGCGGGCGCCCGTCGCGTCGCTGCCGAAGCTGATGCGCACGCCCTGGTTGCGCATCACCGCCTCGGTGCGCACGAACTGCAGGTCGCTCGCGAGCTCGGCCGCGAGTCCCTCGGTGCGCCGCTTCTGGATCAGCTCGCCGAAGCCGCCGACGGCGGTGGTGGCCGTGACCGCGACGATGGACAGCGCCACGCTCAGCTCGATGAGCGTGAGGCCGCGTTGCGTGGGGTGCTTCATCCTGTTCCTCCGTGGACATCGTTGAACCGATGCGGTCACTGTAGGAACGGGGGGCGCTTTCCGCATCGCCCTGGGGGGTGACCCTGAAGGGGGTCCCCCGGGCGGGGGGATGCGTGCAGGGAGAGGCGAGGGAGGGGGAGGCGAGGGAGCAAGACGGGCCGGGCGGCGCCCGGCCCGGGGGTCAGATGTCCTTGATCAGCCGGCTGAACTCGTCCACGTCCTCGAAGCTGCGGTAGACGCTGGCAAAGCGGACATAGGCAACCTTGTCGAGCTTCTTGAGCTCGCGCATGACCATCTCGCCGATCTTGGCGGAGGGCAGTTCGTTGGCGCCGGTGGCGAGGAGCTTGTCCTCAATGCGGCCCAGGGCCGCGTCGACCTGGTCGATGCTGACCGGCCGCTTGCGCAGCGCCAGCATCATGGAGGCGCGGATCTTGGAACGGTCGAACTCGCTGCGGCTGCCGTCCTTCTTGACGACCGCCGGCATGGCCAGCTCGGCCCGCTCGTAGGTGGTGAAGCGCTTGTCGCAGGACGGGCAGCGGCGCCGCCGCCGGATGACGTCGCCCTCGTCGGACTCCCGGGTCTCGGCGACCTGGGTGTCCTCATGGCTGCAGAAGGGGCAACGCATCGTGGTGGTGGCTCGTCGTTCGCGGCGGGGCCGGTGCGTCAGCGGGTGATCTGCGTGAGCGAGGTCCTTGCAAGCACCCGCCCCGCCGCCCTCAGCCGCCGGTTCTCATCCGGCCCGCCTCAGCGATAGACCGGAAACTCCCTCGTCAGCGCCGCGACCCGCCCGCGCACGCTGGCCAGGTGGGCCTCGTCGTGGGGCCGGTCCAGCACATCGGCGATCAGGTGGGCGGTCTGCACCGCTTGTTCTTCCTTGAACCCGCGCGTCGTCATCGCCGGGCTGCCCAGGCGGATGCCGCTGGTCACCATGGGCTTCTGTGGGTCCTTCGGGATGCCGTTCTTGTTGCAGGTCATGTGCGCCTGCCCCAGGATGGCCTCGGCCTCCTTGCCGGTGAGGTTCTTGGGCCGCAGGTCCACCAGCATCACGTGGCTCTCGGTGCGCCCGCTGACGATCCTCAGGCCCCGCTCCACCAGCGTGCGCGCCAGCGCGTCGGCGTTCTTCAGCACCTGCTGCTGGTAGACCTTGAACTCCGGCTGCAGCGCCTCGTGGAAGGCCACCGCCTTGGCCGCGATCACGTGCATCAGCGGGCCGCCCTGCAGGCCGGGGAAGATGGCGCTGTTGATCTTCTTGGCGATCTCCTCGTGGTCGGTCACGACGATCCCGCCGCGCGGGCCGCGCAGGCTCTTGTGGGTGGTGGAGGTCACCACGTCCGCAAACGGCACCGGGTTGGGGTAGACGCCGCCGGCGATCAGCCCGGAGTAGTGCGCCATGTCGACCATGAAGTAGGCGCCGATGGCCTTGGCCACCTTCGCAAAGCGCTCCCAGTCGATGCGCAGGCTGTAGGCCGAGGCCCCGGCGATGATGAGCTTGGGGCGGTGCTCGTGGGCCAGGCGCTCCATCTGCTCGTAGTCGATCTCTTCCTTGTCGTCCAGGCCGTAGCTGACGACCTTGAACCACTTGCCGCTCATGTTGAGCGCCATGCCGTGGGTGAGGTGGCCGCCTTCGGCCAGGCTCATGCCCATGATGGTGTCGCCGGGCTGGAGCAGGGCGAGGAAGACGGCCTGGTTGGCCTGGGAGCCGGAGTTGGCCTGGACGTTGGCGAACTGCGCCCCGTAGAGGGCCTTGAGCCGGTCGATGGCGAGCTGCTCGGCGATGTCGACGTACTCGCAGCCGCCGTAGTAGCGCTTGCCGGGATAGCCCTCGGCGTACTTGTTGGTGAGCTGGGTGCCCTGGGCTTCCATGACCGCCGGCGAGGCGTAGTTCTCCGAGGCGATGAGCTCGATGTGCTCCTCCTGACGCCGGTTCTCGGACTGGATCGCGCGCCAGAGATCAGGGTCCACCTTGGCGATCGTGGATTGGGTGCGGTCGAACATGGTAGGTCGTCCTTCTTGGGGGCTTGTCAGGGGGCGTGAAACCAAGGCGGCGCGCGTGGCGCCAGTCGGCCCCGGTACTGCCGCGGAGTTTAAAGGCGCGCCCGGATCAGCAGGCGGCAGGGTGATGGCGGGGCGCCGAGACGGAGGCGGCGCCGCTTCAGCGCTGCGCCACGCGGTCGGCGGTCAGGCTGTCGGGCGAGTCCGGCGAGACCTTCGCCTCCCTGGAGGCGCTCGATGCACCGGAGTTCACTTCGCCGGATCCAACCGACGCGCCGGGGCTGCCCGTCCCGCCCGGCCCACCAATGGGCGGCGTTCCCGTCAACCCCGCCGGCGCGTCGCCTGTTGCCACGGTGTTCGGTGCGTTCACGGCCACCGCATTCCCCGCCGCGACCGAGCGCAGGTGAGCCTGTTCGGACAGCACCCTGGCGGCATAGCCGCCGTCGTCGGGCAGGTTGGCCGCGCCCACATAGGTTTTCAGGCCGCTCTCCAAGCTCCCGGCCCGGGCGATGCATTCCTTGAGCACCTGCACCCCGACGCGCAGGTTGCTCACCGGGTCGAAGGCAGCGTGGTTCCCACCGAAGGCCAGGTACTTGTCGTCATGGACCCGCGTCATGACCTGCATCAGCCCCTGGGCACCGACAGGGCTCTGGGCAAAGGGGTTGAACCCGGACTCGATCGCCATGATGGCCAGGATCAGCGTGGGCTCGAGGCCGGCCCGCTGCCCCACCCGCCAGGCCTCCTGCACCAGCCGGCTCACCGGCTCCGGGGCCACGCGGTAGCGGCGTGACAGCCAGGAGGCCACGGCGGCCTGGGGTCGATCGAGTTCGGCGGGGTTGGCCGCGGTGGCCCGGGCCACCGCCCCTTGCTCGCCCAGCGCCAGCGCGAGGGCGGCCGGCGAGGGATCGCTATCGGCGCGCGACTCCTGGCGGGTCTGCAGCCAGCCGAGGGCCTGCTGCTCGATGCCGTGGCGCAAATCCTCGCGGCCGGCGACGAAGATCGACAAGCCCACCACCGCCAGACCCACCAGCGCCAGCGAGTTGTGGCTGACCTCGAGCAGGCCTTGTCCGGCGTCCTTGAGGAAGACCGCGATCGGCCTGCCGCAGGCGGTGGCCAGCCGGACGATCAGGTGCCTGGCGGAGGCGACTGAGGGCTCGGGGCGGGCATGCGGGACGGGCTTCAACGGGGTCATCCTTCTCCTCTCGACGTTGCAGGGGGTGGCTTGAAACCTGGCGCCCATAATCATTGGGAAGGTCATTGCTGACGCTGCCTGACCCTCGCCAAGGCGGGTCGCCACGAAGCTTGGATCCTGTCCCCAAGCGGGTTCTGGGGTTATCCCTAGGCGGAAGGTGGCGCAGTCTAGGAAGTTTGAAAATACTGTGTCAAGAGTATCAATTTGTTTTTTAATGACTTTTTAGTATGAAGTACCGCGACCTGCGTGAGTTCATGAGCGGCCTTGAAAGCCGTGGCGAATTGCGCCGGGTGGCCGATCCGGTCTCGGTCCAGCTCGAGATGACGGCCCTCAGCGACCGCGTGCTGCGCGCCGAGGGGCCGGCCCTGCTGTTCGAGCAGCCCACCGGCCCAGGCGGCCGCTACCGCATCCCCGCGCTGACCAACCTCTTCGGCACGCCGCAGCGCGTGGCGCTGGGCATGGGCGCGTCCGAGGTGTCCGAATTGCGCGAGGTCGGCCAGGTGCTGGCCAGCCTGAAGGAGCCCGAGCCGCCCAAGGGCCTGAAGGATGCCGGCCGGCTGTTGCAGATGGTCAAGGCGCTGTGGGACATGAAGCCCACCTCGGTGCGGCAGGCAGCCTGCCAGGAGGTGGTGATCGAGGGCCCCGAGGTCGACCTCGGCCGGCTGCCGGTGCAGACCTGCTGGCCCGACGACGCCGGCCCGCTGATCACCTGGGGCCTGGTCATCACGCGGGGTCCGCAGTCGGTGGCGCAGCCGCGCAGCCGCCAGAACCTCGGCATCTACCGCCAGCAGGTGATCGGCCCGC
The DNA here is from genome assembly GCA_903889735.1 of uncultured Methylibium sp. Lineage (GTDB taxonomy): Bacteria > Pseudomonadota > Gammaproteobacteria > Burkholderiales > Burkholderiaceae_C > Methylibium. Next base: position 65 of record CAISYQ010000495.1, on the reverse strand, counting down.
GCCAGACCATCATGCGCTGGCTGGCCCACCGCGGCGGCGCGCTCGACTTCCGCGACTTCGCCCTC
>CAISYQ010000494.1 GCA_903889735.1 uncultured Methylibium sp. | reverse complement strand
GCGCTACGCCGGCAGGTGTGAGGTTCCCGGCGCTGCGCCGGGAGGTGTGAGGCTTTCGGCGCCCTGAAAACCCTCGGCGGCTAACGCCCCCGGTAGAGGCGGTTGTCCCGCGGTGCCGGGCGCACGAGAGCGGGGCCGCCGTCGTCGTGTGACCGGGCCACCCATGCAGCCTGCGGCTGGCTGCGCGTCGTGGCCTGAGAGGACGCCTGCGGGCAGACGCCGCTGGCCCGGTAGCTCAGCGCGGCGGCCAGGCGGGCCTCGGCGGGATCGCCCAGCGCGTGGCTGAAGTCATCCGCCACGGCGCAGGTGGGCGCGAAGCCATCGGCGTAATCGCCGAAACCCTGGTCGTTCACGCCCTCGAACTGGATCGCGAAATAGGTGGTGCCGCAGTTGTCCTGGGGGTAGAAGCCGTAGGGCTTGCCGCAGGTGCTGCCGCCGATCAGGTCGACCTGCACGCCCACGCCGCGCAGGCCGTTGACGATGGCCTCGCTGGCCGAGCAGGTGCCGGGGCCGGTGAGCACGCTCACGCGGCCGAGGTCGAGCGTGGGCAAGGCCACGCCGCTCGCACCCGAGAAGCCCTGGCTCACGGCATGGAAGGGCGTGGTGCGCTGGGCCAGGGTCAGGGCGAAGGGGTTGCGGTCGTTGAAGCTGAGCCGCTCGAACACCCGGCCGGCGGTGCGCTGGGTCCCGGCGATCATGGTGGCCAGCTCGCTGGCGATGTCGAGGTAGCCGCCGCCGTTGTAGCGCAGGTCCAGCACCAGCTCGGTCACGCCCGCCGACTTGAGCTGGCGCACCGCATCGATCAGCAGGGGCTCGGCGGTGGCGATGTGGTCGTTGAACAGCAGGTAGCCCACGTGCTGGTGCGGTGCGGGCAAGGTCCTGACGTTCTGCACCGGCGTCGAGGCCAGCGCCTGGGCATTCAGCGTGACGCTGCGCGGCGCGGCGGCCCCCGGGTCCAGCACGGTGAAGACATGGCTGCCGGGGACCTCAGGGAAGAGCCCGGCATTGAGCAGGTCCACGCCGGCGGCCGTGCTGTCATTCACCAGGTCGACGCCATCGATGGCCAGCACGCGCGCACCGCGGGTGATGCCGGCTTCGCTGGCCGGCGTGCCAGGGTGGGTGAAGGCGATCACCGCCTCCCGGGGCACCCGGCTCGAGAGCAGCGCCACCTCGAAGCCATAACCGTAGGCGATGCCCGACTGCGACATCGCCACCCATTCGGGCGTGTTGTAGCTGAAATGGAAGCGGTCGCGGGCCGCCCCCGAGGCGGTGAGGGCCGGGGACTTGAGCGCATCGAAGTAAGCCACCGCCGAGGCATAGCTGGCGGCATCGAGCACCTCAGCGGCCAGGCCGCGCACATCCCGGTACCAGAGGTAGGTCTCGTCGATCCAGGACCGGACCCAGGCCTTCTCATCGCCCAGCGTGCCGGCCTGGTCGCCATAGGCCACGCCGTTCTCGTCCAGCGCGTTGACCGCACGCGGCGCCACGCAGCGCCCCGCCACCTGCGCGGCCTCGACCAGCCCTGAAGCGGGGGGTGTTGGTGGGGGCGGGGTGACGGTCGGGCTGTCAGTGCCCCCTCCACCCCCGCCGCAGCCGGCCAGCAGCAGCGCGGCCCACAGCCAGGCACGGAGCCCACCGTGCCGTCCGCCGCACAGACGCGGCCGCGTGCGCAGGGCCGGATGCATCGCTCAGCGGTGCGTGAACGCGGGCTTGCGCTTGTTGACGAAGGCGTCCATGCCTTCCTTCTGGTCGTCGGTGGCGAACATCGCGTGGAACATCCGCCGCTCGTAGGCCATGCCTTCGGCCAGCGGCGACTCAAAGGCGCGGTTGATGCACTCCTTGGCGGCCATCAGGCTGGGCAGCGACTGGCAGCAGATCGCGTCGGCGGCGGCCTGCACCTCGGCAGCCAGCTGCGCGGCCGGGACCACGCGGGCCACGAGGCCGCTGCGCTCGGCCTCGGCGGCGTCCATCATGCGGCCGGTCAGCACCAGGTCCATGGCCTTGGCCTTGCCCACCGCGCGCGGCAAGCGCTGGGTGCCGCCCGCACCGGGGATGATGCCGAGCTTGGTCTCGGGCTGGCCGAACTTCGCGTTGTCAGCGGCGATGATGAGGTCGCACATCATCGCGAGCTCGCAGCCCCCGCCCAGCGCGAAGCCCGACACCGCCGCGATCACCGGCTTGCGCACGCTGCGGATCTGCTCCCAATTGCGGGTGATGAAGTCGCGCTTGAAGGCCTCGGCGAAACCGAGGGTGGCCATCGCACCGACATCGGCGCCGGCCGCAAAAGCCTTCTCGCTGCCGGTCAGCACGATGCAGCCGATGCCGTCGTCGGCGTCGAAGGCGCGCAGCGCGGCGCCCAGCTCGTCCATCAGCGCGTCGTTGAGCGCGTTCAGCGCCTTGGGGCGGTTCAGTGTGATCCAGCCGGTGGCCAGGGGCGCTTCGCCGCGGCGTTCGGTGAGGATGTTCTCGTAGTTCGCGGGGCGGGCATCCGCCGGCGGGTTGTCATGGCTCATCAGGGCTCCAGGGATGCGGCACGACCGCGTGCCGCCATGCGAAACACTGTACCCGCGAGGCGCCCATGCCCCACCCGCTCACCGTGCAGGCGCTCACCGCAAGGGACCGGGCCGGTGGCCCGACCCAGGCGGCGTGGGTCGCGTGCCGGTTCAGGCCAGGCGCGCCAGATTCACCGGCGCACTCGGGTCTCTCAAGGTCGGGCCGGCGCGGGCGCAGCGGCCTGCTGCGGCAGGCGCTCGATCATCATCTCGATGAAGCTGTCCGGCCCCTGGCGGATCACGATGCGCACCGGCAGGTACTGCAGGCGGGGCGCGAACCAGGTCTCGATGCTGAGCACGCTGGGCGTGCCCTCGCGGCGTGGCCGCAGGTGCCAGGTGGGGAGCGCGCCGAAGGGCGTGGCGAGCGATTCCTCGCCGACCACGTCATAGACCCAGCGGTCCAGCCGCCGCGGCAGCGCCAGCGGCACCACCACCTCGCCGCCGGCGTGCAGCGGCTCGGCGCCGGTCGCGAACAGCCAGGTCAGCTGCACGAACTGGCTGGCGGTGTCCTGCAGGCCCGGCAGGCGGGTCTGGCGCTGGCCGTTGGCGAGGGTCACGCCTTCCGCATCGAACACCACCCCCGCGCGCCGCGGCGCGGCGAAGGCGATCTGCGTCTCCTCCTCGTAGCGCAGCGGCGCCAGACCCTGGGCGGTGATGCGGCCGTCGCTGGTCATGCGCCGCTGCATCAGCGGCGCGAACGAGGCGCCGAGGATCACCTCCACCCGCACCTGGTAGCGATCCCCCTCGCGCAGCCACTCGACCTGGGCCCGGCCCGAGACCTCACCGCGCACATTGCCGGTGAGGGTGTAGCTCAGGCGGGTGGAGAGCGGCCACTCGAAGGGCGCGGCGCGGGGGGACAGGGCGGAAGCGGGTCCGACGGTGGCCTCGGTGGTCTGCCCGGTCGTCGCTGCAAGGCCCGGCGGACCGCTTGGCGGTGCAGCGCCCAACAAGCCGGGCGCGGCGGTGTCACGCGCGGTGTCACGGGGCTCGGCGGCGGGATCGATGCGGTCGGCCTCGCCCTCGGCCCCCGCCATCGCGGGGGGGGCGGGCTCGGGGTCCACGGCCGCCCGGATCGGCGGCTCCGGTGTGTCCTGTGGCGCCGATGCCGCGGGCTCGGGGGCCGAAGCGGCGGGCGGCAGCGCGGCCGGGCGCGGCCGGGGGATGGGCACAGGCGCCGGTGCGGGCGGCGCCGGCGTGAGCGGCTCGGTCGGCTGCAGCTCGCGCACGAAAGCAGCCTGCAGCCGGTCGATCGGTGGGTGCTGCAGGTCGGGCAGCTCTTGCGCGATGCGGTCGGCCAGAAGGCCGTGCACCAAGGCGACCGCCAGCACCAACAGTGCCAGCGCGATGCGGCGCTGGCCCGCCTTCAAGGGCGAGGACTGCCCGAGAGGCCGGACAGCCAGGCGCTGCGCTGGGCACCCAGAGCGGCGTCCGCCTGCGGGTCGGGCGCGAGCCTGACGGCGCCCGGGGGGGCCGTAGCCGCGGGCAACGTGAGCGGCAGCAGGCGCTGGTCGCGGGCGGCCAGCAGCGGGAGCGGCTTCGCCAGGGCCTGCAGCGCGGCGAGGTCATCGATACGGCGCAGCCGCCAGCCATCGAGCGCAACCAGTTCATCGCCGGCCGCCAGACCCGCCCGCTCGGCCACGCCGCCGCGCAGCACCGACTGCAGCTTGAGCAGGCCACCACTGTCGGACAGGCGCACGCCCAGGCGCTGCGCGGGAGTGGGTGGGTCTTCGCTCCAGGCGATGCCCATCGCCGCAAGCGCCTCCCGCAGCGGCAGCTCGCCGGTGCCGTGCACCCAGTTGGCGAGCTCGACCGCGTAAGAGCGACCGCTCACTTCCTCCAGAACTACAGCGATGTCGGCCTCGGTGATGGGGCCGCCCGGTCGCGGGTTGCGCGCGCTGGTTTTGCCCGATCTCGCGCCCTTCGCATGAGAAGAATCCAAACCACCGGCCGCCGCTGCACTGCGCGCCCAGAGGCCGCGCATCACCTCATCGAGCGAGCCGCGGCCCTCGCGGCGCAGGCTGAGGTCGAGCAGCAATGCGACCAGCGACCCCTTGGTGTAGTAGCTGACGGTCGCGTTGAGGGTGTTCTCGTCGGGGCGGTAGTACTTGACCCAGGCATCGAAGCTCGCCTGCGCCACGCTCTGCACCTGCCGCCCCGGCGTGCCCAGCACCTGGTTGATGGTCTTGGCAACGAGTTGCAGGTACTTGGCCTCGTCGATGAGGCCGCAGCGGCGCAGGATCAGGTCGTCGTAGTAGGAGGTGAAGCCCTCAAAGAACCAGAGCAGCTCCGTGTAGTTCTCGGCCGTGTAGTCGTAGCGGGTGAAATCCGCCGGCCGCAGGCGCTTGACGTTCCAGGTGTGGAAATACTCGTGGCTGATCAGGCCCAGCAGCGTGGTGTAGCCCTCGCCCGAGGGCTCGGCGCCGAGGCGCGGCAGGTCACGCCGGCCGGCGATCAGGGCGGTGCTGGCGCGGTGCTCGAGGCCGCCATAGCCCTCGTCCACTGCGTTGAGCAGAAAGACATAGCGCCGAAACGGCGGGCGCCCGGGGGGCGAAGCCGTTGAGGCTGGGCTGGACAAGGCGGTCAGCAAGTCGGTGGCCACCGCCAGCGATGCCCTGCCCGGGGCGGCAACGCGGGCGGCCGAGGTCGACCCACCGCGCCGCTGCGGCTCGCCATGCCAGAAATCGATCTGCGCCTCGCAGATGCGGCGGGCATCGGCCAGCAGGCGCTCGCCGTCGAAGCCCGGCAGCGCCCCGGCGACGACGAATTCATGCGGCACGCCGCGCGCCTTGAAATGACCCCGCCAGAAGGTGCCGAGCTCGACCGGGTGATCGACCAGCTCGTCGTAGTCGGCCGCCTCGAAGCAGCGGGCGCGCCCCTCGACCGCCGGCAGCGCGGTCGCGATCTCCCAGCCGCGCGGCAGCGGGCCGAGCTCGAGCCGCTGCGGCAGGTCCTCGCGCCCATGCACCCGCAGGAACAGGCTGGTGCCGTTGAAGAAACCGCGCTGGGTGTCCAGCCAGGCAGCGCGCACCGAGGCGTCATGCGCATGGACGAGGTAGCTCAGGACCAGCGCGCCGCGGCCGGTGCAGCGGACCTGCCAGGTGGCCTTGTCGAGCTGCTCCAGCGGCAGCACCTGGCCG
>CAISYQ010000493.1 GCA_903889735.1 uncultured Methylibium sp. | reverse complement strand
GGTTTTCGTCGCCCACGAAGCCACGCAAGGCGAAGGCGTTCCACAGCCCGCCGAAGTTGTTCTGCCGGGCCACTGAGGCCGACAGGTCCAAGGCTTGGGAGAGGTTGACCGCGCCCGAGCCGCGCAGCGTCTCCGCATCGATGGACTGTTCGGCTTGCGGTGTTTCCAGGCGATTGAAGTCGCCTTGATAAGCCTGGCGCGTGCCGATAACGGTGACAGCCTCCAGCCGCGCGCCTGGGTTCGTATCCTGGGCGAAGGCTGGATGGGCCGTTGGGACTGCTGAGCAGAAAAGCAGCGCGGCGCGTGTGGAGCGTTTCACGGGGGAACCTCGGCAGATCGAAAGTGGAAAGAGACGAGACAAGTGCCGAGGCCCTTGTGCGATGCGCTTAATGATAACGGATGCGCATTTGCAAGATGACCCCGGAAGCCATGACTCCGATTCCCAGTCACGCGGGTGATTCCAAGGGGGCGTGTGCTGCCGCCCTTCGACCTGCAAGCACAGGTCTGCATCGACGCAAGCAGGAACGACTGCTTCCTTGCCAACAGGATCGTGGCGGAGTCGCTCCTGTGTTGCCAGCGCCTTGCCGTACCGGGCTGGCTCGGCTCTGGCGCAGCATTGCCATCCATGGCGAGGCAGCAACGTACGCGCAGCGTCATAGTCGGCCTTCTTGCGTTGAGATCAAGCTCCAGGCGGAAATGGCGGAGGGCCGAAAGGCGGCTGTCAAGGCTGCTGAACTTCAGCAATGGGTCGTCCACTGCCCACTGCGAACGTCGGGTTCCCGGTCGATCAACCTGAAGGTCAGCTTTCCGGCGGTGAGATCGCGCGCCTGACAGGCGCTGGTCGACCCAAACGAGTCGTCCGCCGTGCTGAACTCCTTGCCGCAAAGCGGTCGGACGAGCGCGAGGACAGTCACGTGAACAAAGAGCCGCAACAGAAGGCGCACAGCCGCTTCGGAGGGAGTCACACACGGAGCGAAGATTCAGACCGTTCAGGTTGAGCGCCATCGGATCCCATCGCGCGTGCAATGCGCCGGCTGCTCAGCGGGCGCCTAGAGCTCTCCGGCGGCTCGGTGGGCCAGTGGCAGATACTCGGCCAATCGCTTCGACTGGATGTCGGCCAGCGAACGAAGCTTCAGATGCCGCCGGCCTTTCCCCGTGCCCTCAAGATGGCCGAACGGGTCCGAAATCTTTGCGCCATGCCCGAACTCGACTGACACATGCTGGCTGTAGGCAAACACGCCGCAAAACTGCACGCCGGCGCTGACCAGAATGCCGCCGTACTTCACCTCCTGCTTCGCCTCGGGGAAACTTTGCTGCACGGCGGTCAGCACGCCGCGGACGACGCTGAACATTCCTTCGTCCAGAAGTCTGATGTCTTCCAGGAGTGCTTGTACGGACTTGGTTCCCATGGTCGAGGCAATCGGACTTCCGGACTACGACATCGGCGAATCTGCGAGGGACCTACCCAGCTCGGCGTTGACGTCAGCTGCCATCGTTGATGCCAGGGGACGTCGAGGCCAAGGGGCCTCGCTCTTGTTCGAGCATGCGTCCCCATGGCTTGGTGATCGAAGCAACCGCTCGGCCAGCCGCTGTAGGACATTGACCTGATGGCGGGAACAGTCGTCGAAGCGCATCAGCCTGCGAGGATCATCGCCCAGCCAGATAGACCCGAAGCAACTCGGTGATGAGGATTCCATTGACCCTGGCACCTTCGACGTTCGCATCCTCGATAGAGACATCGCTGAGGTCCACGTTTCTGAAGACCGCTCCCGTGAGCGCGGCATTCTCGAACGAGGCGCCTTGAAGACCGACATCATTGAAGTGCGATCCCCTCAAGTCGACATCGATGAACGAGGAATCCGGATGCGCCGAGTGTGAGATCCGAAGTGCAGCAGAGGCATCCACCGACAAGTCTCCCGTGCCGTTTGCAACTCGAGTGGTTCATGGACCGGCAGTGTAGGTGCCTCTCACGCCGGCGACCAGCCCCGACGCCGGGTCCACAACAAGTGGCGACCGCCGCCGCTAGAAGCCGACGCGGAGCGTCAGGCGTATCGTGCGCGGTTCGGCCGGATGCACATGCTTGTCTGCGACGGGTGCGATCTCCCCTGGCAACTGGGACTCGTAGAAGTACTCGATGTCATTGACCTTGCGGTCGAACAGATTGAAGACATCGAGCGTCAGCTCGGTCCTGGGCGTGAGCTTGCGGCTCACCCTCAGGTTGGTCGTCAGCGACGAGGCGGAGCGAACGCTGTTGTCCTCGATTAGTGCCCCGGAACCGAGGTAACGCCACTGGATGCTCGCCGACCACGGTCCGAGGTCGCGTGCCGTGATGGCGATCGAGGCGACCTTGTCGACGGCGTTCGGAATTCGGTTGCCGGCCGGGTCCGCATCCGAGAAGCGCGCATGCGTCCAGGCCAGATCGGCGTCGACCAGCAGCCACGGCAGCGGAATGTATCGGTTGTTCCACTCGATGCCTCGGCGCGTGCTCGGTCGGTTGGCCTCCGTCGCGCCAGCGTCACCGACGTAAACCAGTTCGGAGTCGAAGTCGAGCTTCCACAGCGCGACCGAGCTCTGAAGGCCGGGGATCCATTCGGTGCGTGCGCCCAGCTCCAGGCCACGCGCCGCGACGAGGCCCGGCACCTTGTCGACCGGATCGCCGGTCTTCGGGTCGACCGTCGTGGTCGTGCCGCGCGCATCATTGCTGTGGAAGCCTCGCCCGGCATTGAAGAAGAACTCGGTCTTTGACCACGGCCCGAGGATCAGCGACAGCTTCGGCGACAGCAGGTGGTCGGACGCCGAGCCCGAGTTGGCGGCATTGGTAAGGCTGTCGACCTTGAAGCGCGCCTGGTCGGCCCGCACACCGACGATGCTGCGCAGCCAGGGTGTCAGTTCGACGGAGGTCTGGCCATACACGCCCAGCAGCGTCTCCTGGACCTTGTCGTCTCTGGTCGTCCCGATGATCTGCCGAGCCTGGGTGTCGAACAGGCCCACGCGGATGCGGTCGTGCCGCACCTGCACGCCGAACTCTCTGCGCGCCGGCAGGCTGCCGATCTGATGGTCGATCGCCTGGTTCGCACTGAAACCGTAGATCGTGCGCTTGTCCTGCTGCGAGAACTGGTCGCCCGTCGCCGGGCGCTCCAGCGCGTAGGTGAAGTTCGAGAACAGCTTGAGCCGGTAGTCGATCGCATAGGCCGCGACCTTGGTCGCGCCGGTTTCGGTGTTGCGGTGCCACTCGCCCGACAGGCTGGTGCGCTGCGTGTTGCCACCGTCCGTCGGGTCCAGAGAGTCGAAGCGGCCGAAGGGTTGCCCGTTGTAGTTGCCGGCGTCGATCAGTCGCTGCGGAATCTGGTCCGTCGAGTTCCACTTGGCGTCGTAGGCCATCAGACTGGTGCTCCAGCCCTCGGCGCGCGTGCCGCCGCTCAGTGTCAGGACCGCATTGCTTTTGCGGATGTGCTCGGGCACCTGCCATGGGCCGTCGTTGTGCATCAACTCGACGGCACCCAGCAACTTCAGACCCTGGCCGATGTCGGTCGAACCGCCGCCGACGAGCCGCTGGTACCGACGCTGCCCGAGGGTCAGCGAGGCGAAGTTCTCGTCGAGCGTCGTCCGGTACGGGATGTCGGCGGACCCCGCGGCCGAGAAATCGCCGTTCTTCGCGAAGTAAGGCCCTTTGCGGTACTCGATCCGGTCGACCAGCTCGGGGATCAGGAAGTTCAGGTCCGAGTAGCCCTGGCCGTGCGCGTGCGTCGGCATGTTGACCGGCAGTCCATTGACCGTGGTGGCGAAGTCGGTGCCGTGGTCCAGGTTGAAGCCGCGCAGGAAGTACTGGTTCGCCTTGCCGTCACCCGAGTGCTGGGTGACGATGACGCCGGGCACGAACTCGAGCACCTCACCTGGGCGCAGCGCGGGTCGGCTCTTGAGGAGTTCGGCGCGGATCGTGCCTTGCGACGCCGCATCGGAACTGCCCACGGCGTTGTCGTAGTGGCGGCCCGTGACCTCGACGCGCTCCAGCTGGTTCGCGGTGACCGCCGTCGGTGTCGCAGCAGCCTTGGGGGCTTCGGACGTCTGCCCATGAGCTGCAGGGCCTGCCAGGGCCAGTGCGGCGGCAATGGCGATCGGGCAGTACCGTGGCCGAAGTTGGGTGCGCATCGAACGCATGGTGTCTCCCCGGTGAGTCGTGTTTGTGAAAGCTTGACCGTTCGTCTTACGCAGTCCGGCGTGGCTCGGATGCACCGATCAGGATCGGACGCGCGCCGTCTCTGCGGTTGGCGCCACGCGACACGCTACCAGATAGCTCAGCCCGATCAGCACGACCACCGACAGCCCGATGGCCAGTTCACGGCCTTCGAGCAGGCCGTCCATCCAGCCCGAGGCCATGCGACCCATGCCGATCGCGGCGACCAGCAGGCTCACGCACGCCACGGCCAGCGTCATCGTGCGCGACGCTTTGACCGCCAGGCGGTCGGTCCGGGCGATCAGGCGCGAGATCCACCAGCCGTTGGCACCATCGCTGACCAGCATGCCCAGCACGAACAGCAGTCCCAGGGTCAGCGCGTGCGGAACACCGCCGAACTGCACGGCCAGCACGGCGAAGAGCGCCGACTGACTCAGCGTGTCGAACGACAGCGCGAAGAGCGATCCGACGCCCATCACCGCCAGAGGGCTGGAGGTCCGCTCTGTGCGGCCGAGCAGGCGGTCGACCAGGCGGCCTCGCACCCCGACGAGTGGCACAGGGGCGCCCTGTGGCGCACGCAGCACGGCGCGCAGGTTGACCGCACCGATCAGCAGCAGGAAGCCGATCGAGATGCCGCCGCCGAGTGCTTCGAACCATCCTGGCGGCACCCACTTGGATCCGAGCATGCCGGCCAGCAGCGCGATCGCCAGCACCACCACCCCGTGCCCGAGCGAGAACAGGGCTCCGCAGTAGCGCGAGTGCCCCTGCCCGCGGCGGGCACTGACCCGCGTCAGCCCGTCGATCGCGGCAAGGTGGTCGGCGTCCAGGCCATGGCGCATGCCGAGCAGGAACACCAGGGCGCACAGGGCGCCCCAGTCGGCGGGAAGGTCGTGCATGGGCTGGTCCGGCGATGCGTATGAACGAATCAGAAAGTGTCATACAAGAAGCATGCCGGCGACCGGGCCTCCTCGACTGCCGAGGAGAACGCGTCTGAAAGCCGGGTAAACCCCTGCAAAGGATTTGGCCGGTTGACGAGCCGAATGGCAAGCGCCGCAGCGGAGCTCGTCGCCCCTCAGCCGCCCTTGTGGCGGCCGGCTCGCTTGCCGCTTTCTGCGGGATGCGCTGTGGCGGGCTCCAGGTGCACGTGGCCGTGGGAGTGGCGCACCGCCATCGGCACCAGGTGCAGGTTGCCGTGGCTCACGCCCGGTTGCGCGATCACCGACTCGGCGAAGGCTCGCACCTGCGCCGTCTTGCCGCGCAGGATCGTGGTCTCGACGCAGTGGTCGTGGTCGAGGTGTGCGTGCGTGGTCGACACCGTCAGCTCGTGGTGCTCGTGCTGCAGGTCGGTTAGCCGCAGGGCCAGCTGGCGCTGGTGGTGGTTGTAGACGTAGCTGAGCGTCGCCACGCACGGCTCGTCGGGTCGATCGCGCAAGCGGACGTTGCCAAGGTCCTGCCGCAGCAGGTCTCGGAACGCCTCGGAGCGGTTCTCGTAGCCGCGTGCCCGGACCAACGCCTCGAAGGCATCCGCGAGTTCGTCGTCCAAGGACATGGTGAGGCGCTTCATGGTGCATCCAGCTTGGCAGTTCCCAGGGATTCTCGCGGAGCCGGCCTCCGTCACTCCGCTGGAGGCCGTCACCTTGAGCCATCCATGGTCGCGAAGAGCAGGTACCACGCTGACCAGCCGTCGCCCTTCTCGGTTCGCCGGGTCAATCGAAAGCGAGTTGACGTAGACCAGGCCTCGGCAGGCCAGTGAAGCACGCTGGGTACCTTTCCCCAGCTCATCTGGGTGTCAGCTCTGCGCAGGATCGACCCCTATAATGAGAGACGATGCGTGCATTCCGTGCCCACCGCCAACTCACCACCTGGTTCGCCGCCCTGGCGATCCTGTTGGCGGCGCTCGCGCCATCGCTGAGCCACGCACTCGCATCGGCGAGCGGAACCGACTGGATCGAGATCTGCACGACCCAGGGTTCCAAGTGGATCGCCACGGGCGAGGATGGCTCGGAGCGCGCGCCTGCATCGGCCCACGTGTTGGACCATTGCCCGTATTGCTCCATCCACACGCCGGCCCTGGGCCTGCCTCCCGCGAACGATTCGGCGCAACTGCCTGCACGGCTGGCGTACGAGTTTCCGTTGGCCTTCCTGGCCGCGCCTCGAACCCTGCATGCCTGGGTGAGTGCGCAGCCTCGCGCACC
>CAISYQ010000492.1 GCA_903889735.1 uncultured Methylibium sp. | reverse complement strand
GCCGCGCGCATGGTCCAGCAGCTGCGAGCGGGTCAGGATCACCCCAGGCCGGTGCAGCAAGGCCTTCAGCAGGCGGAACTCCGTGTCCGTCAGGTCCAGCGGGACCCATTGCCGCGACGCGGTGCGGACGGTGATGCGCCGTCGCTCCGCATCGATCTCGATCGGCGCCCGGTCGTCGTTCTCGACCACGGGCTGCACTCGGCGCAGCAGGGCACGCACCCGCGCCACCACCTCCCGCGGGCAGAAGGGCTTGCAGATGTAGTCGTCCGCCCCGGTCTCCAGGCCCAGCAGGCGGTCGATCTCCTCGACCCGCGCCGTGACCATGATGATCGGCAGCCTGCTGAAGCCGCGGATCTCCTGACACAGCGACAGGCCATCGCGTCCCGGCAGCATGAGATCGAGCAGCAGGAGGTCAGGGGGATCGAGCCTCACCCGCCGGACCAGGTCGTTGCCGTGTGACAGGTGTTCGGCCTCGAAGCCCCCGTGGCGCAGGTAATCGACCAAGATCTGGGCCAGGGTCGGCTCGTCCTCGATGACCCAGATGCGGGCGGGGTTGGGTGACTTCATGGCAGGTCTTCAGCAGGCAGGATGACAGTGACGCCCAGGCCGCCCAGCGACGAGGGCTGGACATGGATGCGGCCCCCATGCGCATCGACGATCGCGCGGCAGATCGCCAGGCCCAGGCCGCTACCACCGGTCGCGCGGCTGCGCGAGGCTTCGCCGCGGTAGAAGCGTTCGAAGAGGCGTGGCAGCGCAGGGTCGGCCACGCCGGGAGCGGTGTCTTCGAACTCGGCCCGCCATTCCCGGCCGGTGCGCGTCTCGCCGGTCGCTGACAGGGTGATCCGGAGTCGCCCCGGCGCATCGGTGTAGCGCAGCGTGTTCTCGATGAGGTTGTGAACCAACTGCGCCAGCCTCTGAGGGTCGCCCAGGAGGGCGGTATCGCCTGAGTGATCGACCAGTTCGACGGCGATGCCGGCCTGCAGCAGCCTGGGGCGCTGCGCATCCAGCACGTCATCGATCAGATCGCGGGGGCGCAGGCGCCGGCGCTCGATCTGGGCCTGTCCGGCATCGTGCTGCGCCAGCTGGTAGAGGTCATCGACCAGCCGCGACAGCGACATGACCTGGTCGTGCAGCCGCTGCAGCGTGGCCGCATCGCCCCGCCGGATGCCCTCCTGCAGGGCCTCGATGAGGGCCCTCAACACGGTGAGGGGGGTGCGCAGTTCATGCGAGGTGTTGGCCAGCCATTCGCGCCGAAGCCGCTCCTGCTGCTGGAGCTGATCGGCCATGCGGTTGAAATGCCCCGCGATGAGCCCGAACTCGTCGCGCCGATCGACCGGCAGCCGGGTCGAGAGGCTGCCTTCGGCCAGGGCTTGCGTGCCGTCGACCAACTGGCGGACCGGCCGACGCAGGTGGAGCGCAAACAGCCAGGACACCAGGCCACTGAGCAACAGGGCGGCCAGCCCGACCAGCAAGGCGTCGCGCCATTGCTCTTGCAGAAAGCTCTGTTCACCATCGGCCAGGGCGCTGGTCTGGGCCTGCAGACCGACAAACCCGACCGTCAGCCCCTCCACGACGATGGGCCGGGTGGCCAAGCCCTCCATCGCCAGGGCGGCGCCGCCGACATGGACGCCGCCGGCATCGAACAGCGCAACGCGGCGCAACAGCGCCAGGCGGTCTGGCGGCGGGCGGCGCTCAGCCGGCGGGGGCTCCTGCTCTCGCGGCATGGGATCGCCGCCCCGCTCCTCGCCGGTTGCACGGCGTCGGGGGGGTCCCCATTCCGGCGGTGGCCGGTGGTCGGCCGGCCGGCCTTGCTCGGGAGGCAGACCGCGGTCGGGCGGCGGTCCGCGGTCATGGGGTGGCGGCCAATCGGGCGGTGGTTCAGGGTCGTGCCGTGGGGGCCGGTCGGGCAGGGGCGTCGGGTCGGGGCCGGGGACGCCGCCCATGGCTCGGCTGAACCAGCGCCGGTAGCCCTCGGGGTCGCCGGGCACGAAGCGCCAGTCGCCATAGGCCAGGCGCTCGCGCTGCAGCAGCTCGACCAGCCCCTCAAGGCGCTCCAGCTCCAGGCGCTCCACATAACGCCCAAAGCTGCGGTCGACCCGCCAGACCGACGCCACGCTCATCGCCATCACCAAGCAGGCGGCGGTCGCGAAGACGCCGGCAAATACCTTCACGGCCAGTGGATTGCGCACACGCAAAGCAATTTCTCCGCTCAAGCCCGCCAGCGCGGCCCCCCAGCTGCATCAGGCCGCCGAATTGTGGGGCAAGGATGGAGAGGCCCAAGAAACCACGGCCCGCGGGGATACCGCAGGCCCGGCCCCACCGTCACGAATGCGATTTCCCCCAGCATTGGGCGGACCCACCTGTCCGGCTGCGGGTGACAGCTGGGTTGCCCTGCAGCCCGCAGCAAGGACACCACAGGCCGTGCTTTGTTGAGGGGACGCAACCAGGGGGGTGCGAGGCGGATGACATCATCCAATCCACAAGTTGTTGCAATTTGCTGGTGGGTATTTCGG
>CAISYQ010000491.1 GCA_903889735.1 uncultured Methylibium sp. | reverse complement strand
GTCGCCACCAACAACACCGAGGACATGGGCAAGCTCGAGAGCAGCAAGCCCGAGCTCTTCGATCAGCTGCGTGTGCTGTGGCGCAGCCCGCTGATTCCCAGCGACCCCTTTGTCTGGCGCAAGGACCTCGACCCCGCCGTGAAGACCAAGCTCAAGAGCTTCGTGCTGGGCTATGCCAAGACGGATGCGGAGGAAAAGGCCATCCTGAAGAACATCTACAGCTACGGAGGCTTTCGTGATTCGAACAACGACCAGCTGATCCCGATCCGCCAGCTCGAGCTCTTCCGCGACCGCCGCAAGGTCGAGAACGACGAGAAGTTCACCGACGACGAAAAGGCCAAGGCGATCGCCGAGATCGACCGCAAGCTGGCGGCACTGAAGAAGTGATCGCGACGGCGCCAGCGACCCAGGGCGCGCCCTCGGCTGAAGCGCTGGCGCGGCTGCGCCAGCGTGCAGAGAGCGAACGCCCGGGCTGGCTGCACCATGCCGGCTGGGCGCTGCTGGTCCTCGTGCTGGCCTGGGCCTGGCGAGGGGCCGAGATCCGTCCGTTGGACCTGTGGCGTGACAGCGGCAACATAGGCACCTACGCGAAGGACTTCTTCCCGCCGGACTTTCGCGACTGGCGGATCTACCTGCGCGAGCTGGTGGTCACCGTCCACATCGCGGTCTGGGGCACGGTGCTGGCGCTGATCGCCTCGGTGCCGCTCGGCCTGGCGAGCGCCTCCAACATCTCGCCAGCCTGGATCCACCAGCCGCTGCGCCGGCTGATGGACGCCTGCCGCGCCATCAACGAGATGGTGTTCGCCATGCTCTTCATCGTCGCGGTGGGGCTCGGCCCCTTCGCCGGCGTACTGGCCTTGGCCGTTCACACCACCGGCACGCTGGCCAAGCTGTTCTCCGAAGCGGTGGAGGCGATCGACCCGCGTCCGGTTGAAGGCATCCGCGCCACCGGGGCCCACAAGTTCGTGGAGATCGTCTATGGCGTTCTGCCGCAGGTCATGCCACTGTGGCTCTCATTCGCGCTGTACCGCTTCGAATCCAACGTGCGGTCGGCCTCGGTCGTGGGCATGGTCGGCGCCGGCGGCATCGGCGTGGTCCTGTACGAGGTCATTCGCAGCTTCCAGTACGCGCAGACCTGCGCGGTTCTGGTGATGCTGGTGGCGGGCGTGACGGTGATCGACATCGTGTCATCGCGGCTGCGCCAGCGGTTCATCTGACGCTGACCCAAGATTGAAGGCGGCCACCATGCGTTTTGGTTGGCAGATGCCCGTGACGCTGCGCTTTGGTGCTGGCTGCGCGGACGAGATGCCGGCCACGCTCGGCGGGCGGGCGGCCGTCGTGATGGCCTTCGAGCCCGCGGGCCGGCTGGGTCTCGAGTCACGCTGGCGGGCGGCGATGGGTGAGCGGCTGCTTGACTGGGTGCCGATCGCGGACGGTCTCTCGAGCCTGGCCCGGGCTCGCGAGCTTTCAGACCGCATCTGGCCGCAGCTGCGACGACAGCCCGGCTGCGTGCTGATCGCCGTGGGCGGAGGCACGACGCTGGACCTGGCCAAGGTGGTGCGCTGCCGACCGCAGGAAGATGATTTCGAGCGAGTGACAGCCGCCTTGCGCGGCGAAGCACCCTGGCCCGTGCTGGCGGCAGCGCCGCTGTGGCTGCTGCCCACCACCGCTGGCACCGGCAGTGAGGTCACCCGCTGGGCGACCGTCTGGGACACCGATGCCGAACCCGCCGTCAAACGCTCGCTGGACGAGGCGTTCGGCTATGCCGAGCGCGCCTGGGTCGATCCGGTCCTCACGCTGAGTTGCCCACCCGCGGTGACCCGCGACACCGCGCTTGACGCCCTCGCCCACGCGCTGGAGTCGATCTGGAACCGGCAGGGCAACCCCCTCAGCGACCGGCTGGCCGTGAGTGCTGCGCGGCGCGTGATCGCCGCCTTGCCGGGCTGCCTGGCCGCACCAGCCGACCTGTCGTTGCGCAGCGAGCTGTCGCTGGCCGCGCTCGAGGCCGGTCTGGCCTTCTCGCAGACCCGCACGGCGTTGGCGCATGCCCTCTCTTACGCGCTGACGCTGGAGCAGGGGGTGCCCCACGGCTTGGCTTGCGCGCTCTGGTTGCCGACCGCCTGGCAACTGGCGCTCGGTCGCGAGTCCCGCGTGGACGAACGTTTGGCCGAGGTGTTTGGCACGCCTGCGGAACAAGGCCCCGATCGGCTGCGCGCCTGGCTGGAGGGCGTGGGCGTCGAGGCGCGGCCCGCGGCCTTCGGTATCTCGGCGTCCGACGCCGAAGCCCGCATCGCCGCAGCACTGGGCAGCCCGCGCGGGCGCAATTTCGTGGGAGCACCATGAAGGACAGCGTCGATCTGATCGTGGTCGGCGCCGGCATCGTCGGCTTGGCGCATGCGCTGGCGGCGGCGCGCCGGGGCTTGCGCGTGACCGTGGTGGAGCGCGACCACCGCTGTGTCGGCGCCTCGATCCGCAACTTCGGCTTCATCACCGTCACCGGCCAGCCCGCCGGCGACACCTGGCGGCGTGCGCGCGCCAGCCGCGACATCTGGGCCGAGGTCGCGCCGCAAGCCGGCATCCCCATCGAGCACCGGGGCCTGTGGCTGCTGGCGCGCCGCCCCCGGGCGCAGAAGGTGCTCGAGGCCTTCATGCTCACCGACATGGCCGAGGGCAACGAGCTTCACAGCGCCGCCGAGGCGGCCGCGCGAGCCCCGATGCTGCGCACCGAGGGAGCGAGCGCGGCCATGTACTCGCCGCACGAGCTGCGCGTCGAGTCACGCCATGCCATCCCCCGGTTGGCCGCCTGGCTGGCCCAGCAGCACGGTGTGCAGTTCCTGTTCGGTGAGGCGGTGCTGGAGGTCGAGGCGCCCCGCGTGCGCACCGCCCAGCGGACGCTGCAGGCCGAGCGGGTGGTGGTCTGCCCCGGCACCGAGCTGCAGGGCGTGGGCCGACCGGCGCTGGCACGCCACGCCCTGCAGCTCACGCGGCTGCAGATGCTGCGGGTGCGGCCAGAGCCCGGCTTCCGGATGACGGCCGCGGTGATGGGCGATCTGAGCCTGGTGCGCTATGGCGGCTACGCCGCCCTGCCCGAGTCCGCCGCCCTGCGCGCGCAACTCGAGGAGGAGGCCGGCGCCAGCCTCGCACACGGCATTCACCTGATCGTGGTGCAGAGCGCCGACGGCACGCTGGTGGTGGGGGACTCCCACCACAGCTTCGAGACGCCCGAGCCCTTTGCCGACGAGGCGGTGGACCGCCTGATCCTCGATCACCTGCGCGAAACCCTGGATCTTGCGCAATGCGACGTCGTCGAGCGCTGGACCGGGGTCTATCCCACCGGTGCCTCGGTCGACTGCCTGATCGAGGCCCCCGATCCGGCCACGCGCGTCGTCGTGGTCACCAGCGGAACCGGTGCCAGCACCGCGTTCGGCATCGCCGAAGAGGTCTTCAATGCCTGGTAGCTCCCCCACCCTCCCGGCCACGGCTGCCCGCACCGGGCTGCAGCTTGCCGCGGTCGTCTTTGACTGGGCTGGCACGGTCGTCGACTTCGGCAGCCACGCGCCGATGGGCGCCTTCGTGCAGTTGTTCGCCTCTTTCGGGGTGGCGATCACCGTTGCCGAAGCACGCGTGCCCATGGGCCTGCCCAAGTGGGACCACATCCAGGCGCTGGGCCAGTTGCCGCGTGTGGCCGCGGCCTGGCAGGCGGCGCATGGCCGCGCGATGTCGGACCGTGATGTTGATGCCCTCTACGAGCGATTCACCCCCATGAACAGGGCGGCGATCCCGCAGCATGCCACCCTCATCCCGGGTGTGCCCGAACTGATGAAACTGCTGCGCGCACGGGGTCTCAAGATCGGCTCCACCACCGGCTACAACCGCGAGATCATGGCGGTGCTGGCGCCGCTGGCCGCGCAACAGGGCTTCACGCCCGACAACCTGGTCTGCGCGGGCGACGTGCCCGAGAACCGCCCCTCGCCGCTGGGCATGTACCGCTGCTTCCTGGATCTGGCCGTCTGGCCGGCTCGTCATGTGGTCAAGGTGGACGACACCCTGCCCGGCCTGATGGAGGGCCGCCACGCCGGTTGCTGGACCGTGGCGGTGCTGGCCAGCGGCAACGAGGTCGGGCTCACCCTGGACGAGTGGCAGGCGCTGGACGAGCCCGGACGCGCCGCCTGCCGTGACGCCGCACGCCAAAAACTGTCCGCCGCGCATCCCGATTACACGATCGACACGGTGGCCGACCTGCCCGCCGTGCTGGACGACATCGAGCGTCGGCTCGCCGACGCCGGCTGATCGCCGGGCCGCGACGGATCGAGCCGAGCCGGGCCCTCCGCAAGGGCCCGGCGTCAAGCCCGAAAGGGAGACCTCAAGACCGTGCGCACAGAACCAGCCGCGTCAGCGGACGGGCGGCTCCAGCAGGAAGCTGGCAGCGCTGGACTCGCCGAGACTGGACGGCGGCGCCTCGGTCTCGTCCTTGAGCGCTACGCCGCTGAGTTGCCTGCGCCGGGATTCGACCAGCAGGTGGTGCAGCTTGGCCGCAGCCGCATCGATCGACAGTCCTTGCGGCCGGACATTCGAGATGCAGTTGCGGCTGGCATCGGTCAGGCCGGCGCGCGGCGCCCAGGTGATGTAGAGGCCCAGGCTGTCGGGAGAGCTGAGCCCCGGCCGCTCACCGATCAGCACGACCACGGTGTTGGCATCCAGCAGTTCGCCGGTCTCGTCACCGACTGCCACGCGGCCCTGCGCCACCAGCGCGACCGGCGCCAGGCACCAAGTCGTTGTGTCGGCAGCGAGGCGGGCCGTGATCGCCGCGAGCAAAGGCGCCGCGTTACGGTGCACCGCCAACGCCGACAGGCCGTCGGCCACGACGAAGGCGACGTCGAACCGTGCTGTCGTGGACCGGTCCGCGCGTCGTGCGATCAATCGCTCCCGCGATGTCTCGCCGAGCCGACGGCCGAGATCGGGCCGCTGCAGGTAGATGGGGCGGTCGGCGGCGGCGCTTTGAAGCAGCAGCGTCTCAAGCCCCTGCGCCTGGATCGCCGCAGCCACCCCCACAGCGTCGAAGGGCAGGTGAACGGCATCGCGCGCCTGCGCATGGGCGATTTGGAAGGCCAGGTGCGGCGCGGTCGGCAGGCTGTGGCCGGCCCGGCCGAGCGCAATGCGGGCCGCGGTGTAGCGGCGCAGG
>CAISYQ010000490.1 GCA_903889735.1 uncultured Methylibium sp. | reverse complement strand
GGCGGCGCCCCTCAGGGCAGCCGGGCGCCGGCGTCCCGGTCACCGGCCTCGAGGAAACCGGGCACCGCATCAGCGGGATCGGGGTGGGGCGGGCTCTGCAGGGAGCCGCCCTTGCGTTCGTCGGCGCGCTCCATGTCGGTGGCTGCAGGGTCGGGCGCCATGCGGGGCCGGGGGTCGGGCTCGAGGCGGTCCGGGGCCTCGGGTGCTTCATCATTAGTGGGTGCGGTGTCGGGTACCAGGGGGGCCGCCTCGCGTGCCCCGGTTGCGGGGCGAGATGACGGCGCTTCGCGGTGCGTTGGCGCCGCACCCCTTGACCTGGGCGCCGGCGACCCGCGGCCCTTGGCATGCTGACGCGGCACGGCCGACCTCAGTCGCCCTGGTCCTCAAGATCCCCGGCCCGCAGCACCAGCGGCTGCCGGGCGCCGGCCAGCAGCTTGCGGATCGCCGCGGCGTCGATCTCGGCCTGGTGGTCCTGGTAGAGCTCGTGCAGGCCGACAGCCAAGTCCGGC
Organism: uncultured Methylibium sp.; assembly: GCA_903889735.1. Classification (GTDB taxonomy): domain Bacteria; phylum Pseudomonadota; class Gammaproteobacteria; order Burkholderiales; family Burkholderiaceae_C; genus Methylibium. Next base: position 5,098 of record CAISYQ010000490.1, on the reverse strand, counting down.
CGGTCCAGGCCGCCCTCCGGCGCGCCGAAGCGGGCGCGCAAGGAGGCGAACGAAACGAACACGGTGACCTGCGCCTGCTCGAAGGGCAGTTCCAGCTTCAGGAGCTCGGGCAGGCTGGCCGAGGGCGCCGCGGCCGCGCGGCGCGGCGATGCCGGCAGCGGGGTGGTCACGGTGGCGGTGGTGGTCACGGAGGCCGTGAACGAGGCGCCGCCCTGTTCATCGGCCCCGAAGGCCGCTGCCGGGTGGAAGGCCGCCATGGAGGCGGTGGCCCGGGAGGCGCTTGCGAAGGTCGCCGCCAGCGAGGACGAGGGGTGGGAAAGGCTGGAAAGGTTAGAGCCGAGCGTGGGCTTGAGGCTGTGGGGGGTGGGGGCGGGCCTGTCTCCGGCGCGCTTCATCGTGGCATGCATGGCGGCTCCATCAAAGCCATGAGGATGCGGCGCGGGGCCCCCGCGCCGATTGAGCATCCTCAGTCCGCGGCCGGCTCCACCGCATGGGCGCGCTGCCGCAGCGCCTCGGCCGGTCCGGGCTGCCCGAACAGGTTGCCCTGGAAGACATGGCAGCCGTAGCCCGCCAGCGACTCGCGCTGCGCCTCGGTCTCCACCCCTTCGGCGATCACGGTGAGGCCCAGGCTGCGGCCCAGGTCCACGATGGCCCGCGTGATGGCGATGTCGTGCGGCCCGGCGCCGACCTCGGGCACGAAGGACTTGTCGATCTTGAGCTGGTCCAGCGGCAGGCGCTTCAGGTAGGCCAGCGAGGCGTAGCCGGTGCCGAAGTCGTCGAGCGAGAAGCCCACGCCGCTGCTCTTGAGCGCGTTCATCTTGTCGATGGTGTCCTCGACGTCGTCGAGCATCATGCTTTCGGTCAGCTCCAGCTTGAGCCGGGTCGGATCGGCGCCAGTGCGCCTCAGCACCTCCCGGACCTGTCGGGCGAACTGCGGCTCGCGGAACTGGCGGGCGCTGATGTTCACCGCCAGGCTGAGCCCGGCCATGGCCGGGTCGCGCTGCCACGCCGCCAGTTGCTGGCAGGCGGCCTCCAGCGCCCACAGGCCCAGGGGGTGGATCAGGCCGGTCTCCTCGGCCACCGCGATGAACTCGCCCGGCAGCACCAGGCCGCGGCGCGGGTGCTGCCAGCGCAGCAGGGCCTCGGCGCCCAGCAGGCGCTGCGCCGCATCGACGATGGGCTGGTAATGCAGCACGAACTCGTCCTCGCGCAGCGCCTGGCGCAGTTCGGACTCCAGCATCGCGCGGCGCAGCAGGCCCTCCTGGATGCGGGTGTCGAAGAAGCGCAGCGCGTTGCGGCCCGAGGCCTTGGCCTGGTACATGGCCTGGTCGGCGCGCCGCAGCAGCTCATCCACCGTGCTGTGGTGGCCGCCCAGCAGCGTGATGCCGATGCTGGCGCTGCAGTGGCATTCGCGGCCGTCGATCTCGTAGGGGCGGTTGAGGGCGGCCAGGATTTTCTCGCCCACCAGCCGGGCCAGCGCGGCGGTGTCCGACGGGCTGTCGGCCAGGTCAGCGGCCAGCATCACCACAAATTCATCGCCGCCGAGCCGGGCCACCGTGTCGCCCTCGCGGGTGCAGGCCGCCAAGCGCCGCGCCACCTGCTGCAGCAGCTGGTCGCCCAGGTCGTGGCCCAGGGTGTCGTTGATTCGCTTGAACTGGTCCAGATCGATGAACATCAGTGCCGACTCACGCCCGGTGCGGGCGCTGGCGGCCAGCGCCAGGTGCAGACGGTCTTTCATGAGCCGCCGGTTGGGCAGGCCGGTCAGCGGGTCGTAGAAGGCGAGCTGGGCGATCTCCTCCTCGCGCGACTTGCGCTGCGAGATGTCGAGCATGGTGCCCACGTAGTGCCTCACCGCAGGACCCTCGCCGCGCACCGCGGTGATGGTGAGCCACTGCGGGTAGAGCTCGCCGTCCTTGCGCCGGTTCCAGACCTCGCCCTGCCAGAAGCCGTCGCGCTGCAGGGTCTCCCACATCGCCGCGTAGAAATCGGCCTCATGCCGGCCCGAGCGCATCAGCCGGCCGGTCTGGCCCACGGCCTCCTCGGCGCTGTAGCCGGTGATCTGGCTGAAGGCCTTGTTGACCCGCACGATCACCCCGCGGCGGTCGGTGATCATGATGCCTTCCTGGGTCTCGAAGGCGGTGGCGGCGATGCGCAGCTCGGCCTCCGAGCGCTTGCGCTCGGTGAGGTCGGTGAGGGTGATGCGCAGCACGGGCGGTGTCCCGGCCGTGGCCACCCGCCGGCCGTCGATCTGCACATACAGCCCGCTGCCGCTGCCACTGCGGGTCTTGAGAGCCACCTCGATGCGGCCCGTGCCGCCCTGCCGGCTGAGCGCCAGCCGGAACAGGTACCAGCGGTCGCCGTCGTCCGGCGCGACGAGGCGCGCAAAGGGGCGGCCCACCAGCTGCTCGCGCGCCTCGTCCAGCAGGGTCTCGGCCGTGAGGTTGGCCTCGGTGACCACCCCCTCGTCGTCCAGGCTGAGGTAGCCGATCGGCGCGAGGTCGTAGAGGGCGAGGTAGCGGTCCCGCGCGACCTCCAGGTCGTGTTGCGAGCGGCGCAGCTCGTCGTTCTGCATCTCGAGCTCGATCTGGTGCACCTGCAGCTCGTGCATCAGCTCCTGCGGGGTGCGCCCCGGCGGCGCTGCTTTCGTCCCCTGCGTGGCGATCCGGGCCTCGGCCACGGTGCGCAGGGTCGGGGTGGCGGGCCGGGTTGCCGGCTTCGGCCCGGCGCGCGTGGCCGGCGGCGCGCCCGCTTGGGGGTTGGGTGGGGCCGTCCCGCGCGGTGGGCGCGGGACGGCAGGGCGCGCCGCACGTTTCATGGCGGTGCGGGTGCCTCGGGCGGTGGGGGCGGCGGTCCGTTGACCAGGGTCAGCAGGGTGAAGCCGCCGGGTCCGCCGATGCGGCGCACGTCGATGTCCAGCGGGCGCTCTCCGGCGCCGGCGATGCTGCGGCTCACCGAGCGGTGCTGCGGCGCCTGCGAGGTTGGCTTGCCGTCCAGCAGCAGGTGCAGCGCCGGCAGGTCCCATTGACGGTTGGCGATCTCGTAGAGGCCCTGGCCCACGGTGGTGGTCGTCCCGCCGTTGAATTCACGGTAATAGGCCTGGTTGGCCGAGACCACCTTCAACTCGCTGTCCAGCACCAGCAGCGGGTCGCGCACGGTGTCGATCACGGCCTCGGCCAGGTCGCGGGCCTTGCGCACCGCCAGGGCCAGGATGCGCTCGGTGATGTCGGTGAAGGTCAGCACCACGCCGTCGATCACGTTGTCCATGGTGCGGTAGGGCTGGATGCGGGCCAGGTACCAGGTGCCGCCGGCCGTGCCGATCTCGCGCTCGAACGCCACCAGGGTGTCGAGCACGCCCTGGGCCTCCTTGAGCAGGTCGATCTCCTGGAGCTCGGTGCGGATGTCGGCCAGCGGGCGGCCCACATCGGTCGCGACCAGGCGGTAGACCTTGGCGGCGTCGCGGGTGAAGCGGCGGATGACCAGGTGGCGGTCCAGGAAGATGGTGCCGATGCGCATGTTGTCGAGCAGGTTCTTCATGTCGTCCTGCACGCGCGTGACCTCCTCCACCTTGATCTGCAGCTCGGCGTTGAGCGTCACCAGCTCCTCGTTGACCGACTGCAGCTCCTCCTTGGAGGTCTCCAGCTCCTCGTTGGTGGACTGCAGCTCCTCGTTGGTGGACTGCAGCTCCTCGTTGAAGGACTTCAGCTCCTCGGTCACCGAGAGCCGCTCCTCCTGCACCACCCGCAGGCGGTCGTTGGCCTCCGTCACTTCGTGCTCCAGCTCGAGGATGCGGCGGGCCTCGTTGCTGGCCTTGGTGGGCGACTTGGCCATCGACCGGGTGCCGCGCTTGGGGGTCGGGGGTTCAGCAGGATGGCTGCCGGGCTCGAAGCTCACCAGCAGCAGCGACAGCGTGGGGTCCGGGTCGGCGAGGACCCGCACGCCCACGCCCACCGGCACGGGATGGCCCTCGGGCCTCAGCGTCACCTCGCGCCTCAGGGTCGATTGCCCCCGGCCGGCCGCCAGCCCCAGCATCTCCCGCAGCTGCACCTGCAGGCCCTCGCGGGCCATGTCGACGATGTTGAGCGTGGGGTAGCCGGGGGCGGTTCGCAGGTAGTCGCCCACCTCGCCGTGCACATAGAGGACGTTGCCCCGCAGGTCGGTGAGCACGGCGGCCGGCGCGAAGGACTGCAGCAGGCTGCGCTTGGCGATGTCGGCGGCGTAGGCCTCCCGGGTCGTGGGGAGTGGGCCGGCCGGCGTCTGCCTGGCGGCGGGCGTGGGCCAGGCGGCGATGTGACGTTCGAGCCGGGTGCGGCTGGAGGCCACGCCCGGGCGGGCGCGGAAGAACTTCCACTTGCGCTGGATGGGCTCGAACAGCTCGGTGTGGCTGCCGACGCTCTCGGAGGGCGAGAGAAACAGCACTCCGCCGGGGTTCAGCGCGTAATGCAGGGCCGGCACCAGGCGGTCCTGCAGTTCCGGCTCCAGGTAGATCATCACGTTGCGGCAGGACACCAGGTCGAGCTTGGTGAAAGGTGGGTCCTTGATCACGTTGTGGACGGCGAACACCACCATCTCGCGGACCGCCTTGCAGACGCGGAACTGGTTGTCCTCCTGCACGAAGAAGCGGCGCAGGCGATCGGGCGAGACGTCCTGGGCCACGTTGGGCGGGTAGAGGCCCGCGCGCGCCACGGCGATGGCCTCGTCGTCCAGGTCGGTGGCGTACATCTGCACCTTGAAGTCCTGGCGGGACTCGTCCATCAGCTCGCGCAGCACCATCGCGATCGAGAAGGCCTCCTCGCCCGTGGCGCAGCCCGCCACCCAGACCCGCAGCGTGTAGCCGACGGGCTTGCCCGACAGCAGGCCCGGGAGGATGTCGGTCTTGAGGAGGATGAAGGCGTCGGGGTCGCGGAAGAAGCTGGTCACGTTGATCAGCAGCTCGCGGAACAACGCCCTCACCTCGATCGGGTGTTCCTTCAGGTAGCGCAGGTAATCGGCCGTCTGCTCGAGGTCGTGCTGGGCCATGCGCCGCTCGACACGGCGGGTGATGGTGCTCTTCTTGTAGAGCGAGAAATCGTGCCCCAGGCTGGAGCGCAGCAGCATCAGG
>CAISYQ010000489.1 GCA_903889735.1 uncultured Methylibium sp. | reverse complement strand
CGGCAGGGCCAGCGGCGCGATGGCGTCCACGCGCTTGAGGAAGGCGCGCGTGGCCTTGGCGTTCTCGCAGACCCAGTGGCGCAGGCGGGCTGCGGTCTCGATCACGCCCAGCGGCAGGACTTCCCGAAGGTCGGGCGGGGCATCGCTGCTGAGGTCGAGCGCGTTCGGCACCAGGACCAGCGTACCCGTCTGTGGGGGCGTCGCTGCGTCGCTCATGGCCGCCCCAGCGCGGCCAGAACGTCCAGCCCGGCCTCACGCAGCAGCCGGGCGGTGGCGATCAGCGGCAGGCCGATCAGCGCGGTGGGGTCATCGGACTCGATGGCGTCGAGCAGCGCAATCCCCAGTGCCTCGCACTTGGCGCTGCCGGCGCAGTCATAAGGCTGCTCGGCGCGCAGGTAGGCCTCGATCTCGGCATCGCTCAGGTCGCGGAACCGCACCTTGACCACGGCTCGCTGCAGGCGCTCGAAACCGGTGGCCGGCCGCAGCACCGCCACGGCGGTGTGGAAGATCACCGCCCGCCCGCTCATGGCGCGCAGCTGCTCGGCGGCGCGCTGGTGGTTGCCGGGCTTGCCGATGGGCTGGCCGTCGAGCTCGGCGACCTGGTCGGAGCCGATCACCACCGCGTTCGGGTGGCGCGCGGCAACCTCGCGCGCCTTGGCCAGGGCCAGGCGCTCGGACAGGGTTGCGGGGGCTTCACCGGGCTGCGGGGTCTCGTCGACCTCGGGCGAGGCGGTCTCGAAGGGCAGGCGCAGCCGCTCCAGCAGCTCGCGCCGGTAGCGCGAGGTGGAGCCTAGGACGAGCGGGGGGAGGGCGGCCGGGCCAGGTATTTGGGCTGGATGCGCGGGCAGCGGCGCGTCCAGGCCCGGGGTTGGCGCTGAGCTGGATGCCGAGGCCGGTCTTGGGGTCTGCAGGGAGGGCTGAGCGGATGGCCGTGGGGAGGACGGCGGGGATGACAGCGGGGAGGTCGGTTCCATGGGGCCATTGTCGCGGCGCCTACACTCGTTTCCATGAAGAACCCGCCGGCTGGCGCCCCAGGGCGTTCACCGGCCTGCCATGCAGGGAAATTTCCGTGAGCGCTGAAGATTTCAACCCGCTGCGCCTCGACGTGGCGGCCTTTGCCAAGGCTGGTGGCGAGCTGTCCGGGGCGTGGCCGCTGGCCGGCATGGAGCGGCTGGCCGCCTGCGCCACACCCGATGCCGCGCCCGGTCCGCAAGAGCCACTGAACTGGCAGGTGCGTGGCGAGAACCGCCTCGGGCCGCCCGGCGCGGCGGCCGAGACCTGGCTGCATCTGAAGGCCCAGACCCTGCTGCGGCTGGAATGCCAGCGCTGCCTGCTGCCGGTGGAGACGCCGCTCGAGATCGACCGTGCGCTGCGCTTCGTGGCTGGCGAAGACCAGGCCGCCGCGCTGGACGCCGAGAGCGAGGACGATGTGCTGGCGCTCAGCCGCGCCCTGGACCTGCGCGAGCTGGTCGAGGAGGAGCTGCTGCTGGCCCTGCCGTTGGTGGCGCGCCACGAGGTCTGTGCGGCGCCGCGGGCGGCCGGCGCGGCGCCAGAGGTCGAT
>CAISYQ010000488.1 GCA_903889735.1 uncultured Methylibium sp. | reverse complement strand
TGCGACCGCGATCATCGACGAGCGCGACCTCGCCGGTCTGGCCGACTGCAACGAGGAACTCGACCGCGTGGTCACCCGTCTGCTCGAGCGCCGGCCGGAGATCAAGCTGCTTTTCCTGGTCGGCTCCTGCCCTTCGGAAGTGATCAAGCTCGATCTGTCGCGCGCCGCCGAGCGCTTGTCGGGCCGCTTCTCGCCCCAGGTCCGGGTGCTCAACTACTCCGGCAGCGGCATCGAGACCACCTTCACCCAGGGCGAGGACGCCTGTCTGGCCTCGCTGGTGCCCAGCCTGCCCGCGGCGCCGGCCGATGCCGCGCCCGACCTGCTGGTCGTGGGAGCCCTGGCCGATGTGGTGGAAGACCAGTTCGGCCGCCTGTTTGCGCAGCTCGGCATCGAGCGCGTGCGCTTCTTCCCGCCGCGCCAAGCGGGCGCGCTGCCGGCCGTCGGCCCGAACACCCGCTACCTGTTGGCCCAGCCCTTCCTGGCCGACACCGCCCGGCTGCTCGAATCGCGCGGCGCGACCCGGCTGGCCGCACCCTTCCCCCTCGGGGTCGAGGGCACGACGCAGTGGTTGCAGGCCGCGGCCGACGCCTTCGGGGTGGACCCGGCCCTGCTCGAGCGGGTCACCGCGCCGGCGCGTGAGCGGGCAGGGGCCGCACTGGCCCGCCAACGCCACCAGCTCGAAGGCCGGCGCATCTTCTTCTTCCCCGACTCCCAGCTGGAGCTGCCGATCGCGCGCTTCCTGCAGCGCGAGATGGGCATGGTGCTGGTGGAGGTCGGCACGCCCTACCTCCATCGTCAGCACCTGGCCGAGGAGATGGCCTTGCTGCCGGCTGACACCTTCCTGTCCGAAGGCCAGCATGTGGAGAAGCAGCTTGACCGCTGCCGCGCCGCGCGACCCGACCTCGTGGTCTGCGGCCTCGGCCTGGCCAACCCGCTGGAGGCCGAGGGCCTGACCACCAAGTGGGCGATCGAGCTGGTGTTCACCCCCATCCACGGCTATGACCAGGCGGCCGATCTGGCCGAGCTCTTCATCCGGCCGCTGCTGCGCCGCTTGAAGCTGGTGGCCTGAAGGAGCGACCTTGCAGCTCACGCTCTGGACCTACGAAGGCCCGCCGCACGTCGGCGCGATGCGGGTCGCCACCGCGCTCAAGGACGTGCACTATGTCCTGCACGCCCCCCAGGGCGACACCTATGCCGACCTGCTGTTCACGATGATCGAGCGGCTGCCCCGCCGCCCGCCGGTCACCTACACCACCTTCCAGGCACGCGACCTCGGGGGCGACACCGCCGAGCTCTTCAAGAACGCCGCCCGCGACGCTTATGAGCGCTTCCAGCCGAAGGCGATGATGGTCGGCGCCTCCTGCACCGCCGAGCTGATCCAGGATGACCCCGGGGGTCTGGCCCGGGCGCTCAACCTGCCGATCCCGGTGGTGGCGCTGGAACTGCCCTCCTACCAACGCAAGGAAAACTGGGGCGCCTCCGAGACTTTCTACCAGATGGTGCGGGCGCTGGCCGGCCCCGCCGCTGCCGAGCGCGCCGCGGCCCGCCAGGACGGCTCGGCGGCTGAAGTCACACGGCCGGCCGGCCAGCGGCCGCGCTGCAACATCCTCGGCCCTGCGGCCCTGGGCTTTCGCCACCGCGACGACCTGCGCGAGATCACCCAGCTGCTGACCGAGCTGGGCATCGAGGTCAGCGTGGTCGCACCGCTGGGCGCCACTGCCGCCGACCTGGCACGCCTGGGCGACGCCGACTTCAACGTCGTCCTCTACCCCGAGATCGCGGCGCTCACGGCCGGCTGGCTTCAGCGCAACTTCGGCCAGCCCGCCACCAAGATCATCCCGATCGGCGCCTCGGCAACCCGGGAATTCATCGAGGAAGTGGCCCAGCTCGCGGGCGTGGACCCGTCGGCCGCGCTGCAGAACGCGGCCTCGCGCTCGCCCTGGTACGCCCGCTCGGTCGACTCGACCTACCTCACGGGCAAGCGGGTCTTCGTCTTCGGCGACGCCACCCATGCCGTGGCGGCTGCGCGCGTGGCCAGCCAGGAGTTCGGTTTCAAGGTGGTCGGCATCGGGACCTACAGCCGCGAATTCGCCCGCGAAATCCGCGCGGCGGCCAAGCTCTACGACGTCGAGCCGCTGATCAGCGACGATTACCTCGAGATCGAGGCCCGCGTGGCCGAGCTGCAGCCCGAGCTGGTGCTGGGCACGCAGATGGAGCGCCACATCGCCAAGCGCCTGGGCATCCCCTGCGCCGTCATCTCGGCGCCGGTCCATGTGCAGGACTTCCCCGCACGCTATTCGCCGCAGATGGGCTTCGAGGGCGCCAACGTGCTCTTCGACACCTGGGTCCACCCGCTGATGATGGGCCTGGAGGAGCACCTGATCGGCATGTTCCGCGGCGACTTCGAGTTCCACGAGGATGCGGCACCCTCCCACCTGGGCCGGGCCGGCACACCGTCTTCCGCGCGCATCGAGGCGCAAGCCCAGACCGAGGCCGTGACGGCGGTCGCCACCGCCGCGGCGCTGTCGGTAGCGACCCTGGCGGCGTCGCCCGAGATCACTTCCCCTGCGGCGGCCATCAACCCGAGCTCCGGTCCGGCCCCCTGGGCGCCGGAGGCCGAGAAGGAGCTGGCCAAGATCCCGTTCTTCGTGCGCGGAAAAGCGCGCCGCAACACCGAGCGCTATGCGCTGGAGCGCGGTGCGTCACTGATCACCATCGAGACCCTCTACGATGCCAAAGCCCATTACAGCCGCTGAGCCGGCCGTCACTGCGAAGGCGACCCCGCTGATGCGCGTGGTGCTGGTCACGATGGACAGCCACCTCGCCAGCGCCGCCGAGCGGGCCGGCCGCACGCTGGCGCGCACGCTGCCGGGCCTGAGCTTCACCGTGCATGCGGCCGCCGAGTGGAGCGACGACAGCGCGGCGTTGGAGCGCTGCCGCGCCGACATCGCGCGCGGCGACCTCGTCATCGCCACCATGCTTTTCATGGAAGACCACTTCCTGCCGGTGCTGCCCGCGCTGCAGGCGCGCCGTGACCACTGCGACGCGATGGTCTGCGCCATGTCCGCCTCCGAGGTGATGAAGCTCACCCGCATGGGCAAGTTCTCCATGGACGGCAGTGCCAGCGGGCCGATGTCCTTCCTGAAGAAGCTGCGCGGCAAGCCCGAGGCCAAGACCGACGATCCTGCCGCCCGCACCAGCGCCGGGGCCAAGCAGATGGCGATGCTGCGCCGCCTGCCGAAGATCCTGCGCTTCATTCCCGGCACCGCCCAGGACGTGCGGGCCTACTTCATCACCCTGCAGTACTGGCTGGCCGGCTCAGAGGAGAACGTCACCAGCCTGGTGCACTACCTGGTGGACCGCTATGCGGCCGGGCCGCGCAAGGTGCTGCGCGGACTGGCCAAGGCGCAGCCGCCGGTCGAGTACCCGGAGGTCGGCATCTACCACCCGCGCATGCCAGGCCGCATGTCGGATGACCTGGCGGCGCTGCCGCGCGTGGCTGTGACTGGCAAGCGCGGCACGGTCGGCCTGTTGCTGATGCGCTCCTACCTGCTGGCGGGCAACGCCGGCCACTACGACGGCGTGATCACCGCGCTGGAGGCCCGCGGCCTGCGCGTGATCCCGGCCTTTGCCACCGGCCTGGACGCCCGGCCGGCGATCGAGCGCTTCTTCTTCGCCAACGGCCAACCCAGCGTGGATGCGGTGGTCTCGCTGACCGGCTTCTCGCTGGTTGGTGGCCCCGCCTACAACGACGCCCGCGCGGCCGAGGACATCCTCGCCCGCCTGGATGTGCCCTACTTGGCGGTCACGCCGGTGGAGTTCCAGACGCTCGACCAGTGGGAGGACTCGGACCGCGGCCTGCTGCCGGTCGAGGCGACCATGATGGTCGCCATCCCCGAGCTCGACGGCGCCACCGGCTCCATGGTCTTCGGTGGCCGCTCCGACCGCGTCGCCGCGCAGGCGGGTGCGTCCGCAGCGCCGGCCGGCTCAGCCGCCCAGGCCCACGACATGGTCTCCCACACCGAGCGGGCCGATGCGCTCGCCGCCCGGGTGGGCAAGCTGGTGGACTTGCGCCGCGTGCCGCGTGCCGAGCGCAAGGTCGCCGCGGTGATCTTCAACTTTCCGCCCAACGCTGGCAACACCGGCACCGCCGCCTATCTGGCAGTGTTCGAGTCGCTCTACAACACCCTGGCGGGCATGCAGCGCGCCGGCTACACGGTCGAGATGCCGGGCTCGGTGGACGATCTGCGTGAGCGGCTGATCAACGGCAACGCCGCGCGCCACGGCGCCCCGGCCAACGTCCATGCCCGCGTCAGCGCCGACGACCATGTGCGGCGCGAACGCCACCTCAAGGAAATCGAGGCGCAGTGGGGCCCCGCGCCGGGGCGCCTGCAGAGCGACGGCAGCTCGATCTTCGTGCTGGGCGAGCGCTTCGGCAATGTGTTTGTCGGCATCCAGCCTGGCTTCGGGTACGAAGGCGACCCGATGCGCCTGCTGTTCGAGAAGGGCTTCGCACCGACCCATGCCTTCTCGGCCTTCTACCGCTGGCTGCGCGAGGACTTCGGTGCTCACGCGGCACTGCATTTCGGCACCCATGGCGCGCTGGAATTCATGCCCGGCAAGCAGGCCGGCATGTCGCAGACCTGCTGGCCGGACCGGCTGATCGGCGACCTGCCCAACCTCTACCTCTACGCCTCCAACAACCCCTCCGAGGGCGCGATCGCCAAGCGCCGCGCGGCCGCCACGCTGATCAGCTACCTGACGCCGCCGGTCACGCAGGCGGGCCTCTACCGCGGGCTGGTCGAGCTCAAGGCCGGCATCGAGCGCTGGCGCACCCTGGAGCCCGAGGCGGCGGCCGAGCGTGGCGAAATCGCCCGGCTGGTCCAGGCCCAGGCGGCGATGCTGGAACTCGCCGAGGCCGAGCCGGCCTGGGGTGAGGCGGCCGACACCCGCATCGTCCGGCTGGCCGAGGAACTGCTCGAGCTGGAATATTCGCTGATCCCGCAGGGCCTGCATGTGGTCGGTACCGCGCCGACCGCGGCCGAGCGCGCCGACATGCTGCTGGCGCTGGCCGAGGCCACGCATGGCAGCCGCCCCGAGCGCGCCGCCATCGAGGCCCTGGTCTCGGGCTTGAGCCCGACCGACGCGCTGGCGGCAGGCGGCATGGCCGAGACCGAGGCCTCGGTCGCACTGCTCACCGAACTCGCTGCGGCCGATGCGCTGATGGCCGAGGACCATGAGCTGCAAGGCATCCTGCACGCCCTCGACGGCGGCTTCATCCGCCCCGCACCGGGCGGCGACCTGCTGCGCACGCCGGCCATCCTGCCGACCGGGCGCAACCTGCATGGCTTCGATCCCTTCCGCCTGCCCAGCGCCTTCGCGGTCAAGGACGGCGCCCAACAGGCCGAACGGCTGCTGCAGCGCCACCAGGCCGACGGCCATGCCTTCCCGGAATCGATCGCCCTGGTGCTGTGGGGCACCGACAACCTCAAGAGCGAGGGCGCACCCATCGCCCAGGCGCTGGCGCTGATCGGCGCGCGGCCGCGCTTTGACAGCTACGGCCGGCTGGCCGGCGCCGAGCTGATCGCGCTGGAGCAACTGGGTCGCCCGCGGGTCGATGTGGTGATCACGCTGTCGGGCATCTTCCGCGACCTGCTGCCGCTGCAGATCAAGCTGCTGGCCGAGGCCGCCTTCCTGGCGGCCAGCGCCGACGAGCCGCCCGAGATGAACTTCGTGCGCAAGCATGCGCTGGCTTTCATGGCCGAGCAGGGCGGTGACATCGAGGCGGCGTCGCTGCGCGTCTTCGGCAACGCCGAAGGGGCCTACGGCGCCAACGTCAACCACCTGATCGACAACAGCCGCTGGGACGATGAAGACGAGCTGGCCGAGACCTACACCCGCCGCAAAGGCTTCGCCTATGGGCGCAGCGGCCGGCCGGTGCAGCAGGCCGCGCTGCTCAAGAGCGTGCTGGCGGGGGTGGAGCTGGCTTACCAGAATCTCGATTCCGTCGAGCTCGGGGTGACCACGGTCGATACCTACTTCGACACCCTCGGCGGCATCAGCCGGGCGGTGCAGCGCGCCAAGTCCCAGGTGCAGGGCGCCCCGGCGGAGGCCGCGCCGGTCTACATCGGCGACCAGACCCGCGACGCCGTGGGCGGCGGCACGGTGCGCACGCTCAGCGAGCAGGTCGCCCTCGAGACCCGCACCCGCATGCTCAACCCCAAGTGGTACGAGGGCATGCTCAAGCATGGCTACGAGGGTGTGCGCCAGATCGAGGTCCATGTGACCAACACCATGGGCTGGTCGGCCACCACCGGCCAGGTCCAGCCCTGGGTCTACCAGCAGCTCAGCGAGACCTTCGTGCTCGACCCGGCGATGCGGGAGCGCCTCGCCAAGCTCAACCCCACCGCCTCGGCCAAGGTCGCCAGCCGGCTGCTCGAGGCCTCGGACCGCCAGTTCTGGAAGCCCTCGCCGGAGGTCCTCGAGGCCCTGCGCCGCGCGGGCGAGGAGCTCGAGGACCGGCTCGAGGGCGTCTACGAAGGCGCCACCGCATGACCGCCACTCCGCGCCCATCCACCGATCACGCTCAACGCCAACCCAGGGACGCCGCATGACCACCACCACCCTTCCGTTCCCGACCATCAAGACCTCCTCCAAGGGCCTTGACGGCGAGGGCAGCCTGCAGGTTCAGCTCGACCCCAGCGTCAAGATCGGCACCGCCAAGGTGTTCGCGATCTACGGCAAGGGCGGCATCGGCAAGAGCACCACCTCGTCCAACCTCTCGGCCGCCTTCTCCAAGCTGGGCAAGCGCGTGCTGCAGATCGGCTGCGACCCCAAGCACGACAGCACCTTCACCCTGACCAAGAAGATGCTGCCGACCGTGATCGACGTGCTCGAGACGGTGGATTTCCATGCCGAGGAGCTCAAGCCCGAGGACTTCGTCTTCGAGGGCTACAACGGCGTGATGTGTGTCGAGGCAGGCGGCCCGCCGGCCGGCACCGGTTGCGGCGGCTATGTGGTCGGCCAGACCGTCAAGCTGCTCAAGGAGCACCACCTGCTCGAGGACACCGACGTGGTGATCTTCGACGTGCT
>CAISYQ010000487.1 GCA_903889735.1 uncultured Methylibium sp. | reverse complement strand
GATCAGCACGCCGCGCTCCCCAGTCGACTCGGGGTCGTTCTTGGCCATGGCCTCGGCCGCCAGACGGATCATGTTGAAGCTGCCGATCAGGTTGACGGTGATGGTCTTGGCAATGGTGGCCAGCGGATGGGCGCCTTCCTTGCCGACCGTCTTGACCGCCGGAGCGATGCCGGCGCAGTTGACCAGCCCCATCAGCTTGCCGAGCGAGACCGCCCGGGCCACCACGGCCTGGCCATCGGATTCGCTGGAGACATCGCAGCGCACGAAGGCGCCGCCGATTTCCGCGGCGACCGCCTCGCCCTTGTCGGCCTGCAGATCGGCCACGACGACGATGGCGCCCTCGCGCGCCAGCATCCTGGCCGTGCCCTCACCCAGGCCCGAAGCGCCGCCGGTGACGATGAAAACCTTGCCTGCAATGTCCATGTGATGCTCCTGTGCGCTGATGGAAATGAACAAAAAGATGAAACGGTGTTGGGGTCGAAGTTGACGTTGACGTTGTCGTCAACGTCAAGGGCAGGTCCGGGAAAAGGCCGCATCACAGCGGCCTTGGAGGGCACGGGGACAGCGCGGCAGGCCAGGTTGGGCGCCGCCTCTGCTCAGCCCAGCGCTGCCAGGGCCCGGGCCGTGATCTCCTCGACCGTGCCGGTCCCCGAGATGCGGCGGTAGCTCGGTGCCTGCGCGTCGCCAGTGGCGGCCCAGGCAGAGTAGTAATCGACCAGCGGGCGGGTTTGCGACTGGTAAACCTGCAGGCGCTTGAGCACGGTTTCCTCGCGGTCGTCGTCGCGCTGGATCAGCGCCTCGCCGGTGGCGTCGTCCCGGCCCTCGGCCTTGGGCGGGTTGAACTTCACGTGGTAGGTGCGGCCCGAGGCCACATGGACGCGCCGGCCGCTCATGCGCTCGATGATGGCGGCATCGGGCACGTCGATCTCGAGCACCAGGTCGAGCTTGACGCCCGCCGCCTTCATGGCATCGGCCTGCGGCAGCGTGCGCGGGAAACCGTCGAACAGGAAACCGTTGGCGCAATCGGGCTGGGTGATGCGCTCCTTGACCAAGCCGATGATGATGTCGTCGCTGACCAGGCCGCCGGAATCCATGACCTTCTTGGCCTCGATGCCCAGGGGCGTGCCGGCCTTGACGGCGGCGCGCAGCATGTCGCCGGTGGAGATCTGCGGGATGGCGAATTTCTGGCAGATGAACGCGGCCTGTGTACCTTTGCCGGCGCCTGGCGCCCCCAACAGGATCAATCTCATCGCGTTTCCTCTACGGTCTTGTGGAATCCCCGCCCCGGGGTCTCGGTCCGGACGTGCCCTGATCCGGCGTCGGCACCCGCCGTGACGGGCATTCAGGGGCCTCGGCGCATGAGATTAACACGCGCTCTTCGGGTGCCCATGTGCTGGATCGGCAGCCTGCGGCGTCAACACTCACCGTCCCGAGCGGCGGTTGCAGCGCAGAGGGGCGCCGGCGGCTCAGTTCCGGGTCAACAGCGCCCGCACCCGCTCCAGATCCTCGGGCGTGTCCACGCCGGGCCCGGGTCGCAGGGCGCTCACATGCACGGCGATCCGCTCGCCGTGCCAGAGCACGCGCAGCTGTTCCAGCGACTCGGTCTGCTCCAGCGGACTGGGCGGCAGGTGGGGGTAGCGGCGCAGGAAGGCGGCGCGGTAGGCATAGAGGCCGATGTGGCGCAGCGGCGGCGGGTCGCTCAGCGCAGCCGCGGCCGTCAGTCCAGCGGCGTAGCCGTCGCGCCACCAGGGCAGCGGCGCGCGCGAGAACATCAGCGCGCGGCTTTGGGCGTCGCAGACCACCTTGACCACGTTCGGGTTGGCGAACTCGGCCAGGCTGTCGATAGGGTGCGCGGCGGTCGCCATCACGCATTCGGGATGCCGCGCCAGCAGGGCGGCACAGGCGTCGATGAGCGAAGGCTCGATCAAGGGCTCGTCGCCCTGCACATTGACGACCAGTTCGTCGCCGCCCAGGCCGAGCAGGTCGCAGGCCTCGGCCAGCCGGTCGCTGCCGGTGGCATGGTCGGCGCGGGTCAGCAGCGCCCGCACGCCATGCCGAACGCAGGCTTCCACCGTGCGCGGATCGTCGGCGGCCACCACCACCGCCCGGGCCCCGCTCAGGGCGGCCCGCTCGGCCACATGCACCACCATCGGCCGCCCGGCGATGTCGGCCAGTGGCTTGTCCGGCAGGCGCGTCGAGGCCAGCCGTGCGGGAATCAAGACCGTGAAGCTCATGCCCGGCGTGCACCCAGGGCCTCGGCCCCGGTCATGACCGGCGGCGCGTCGTCGAGCGGGCGGGCCTCGGATTCCAACATCACCGGGATGCCGTCGCGCACCGGAAAGGCCAGGCGGTCGGCCGCGCAATGCAGCTCCAGCGTCTGCCGGTCGCGGCGGTCGTGGGTCAGCGGTCCCTTGCAGACCGGGCAGACCAGCAGTTCCATCAAGCGGGTGTCCATGCTCATGTCCTTCTTGCCTCTCAGGCCGGGTTCGCCGTCAAGGCGCGGCGTTGGGGTGCGGCGTCCGTGACGCACCCTGGGCGCCCCGGGCGCTCAGTGCCGCTGCCAGCGCGTTGTCCAGTGCCACCCAAAAGGCCGGCTCCGGCTGGAAGTCTAGCGGCGCGACCCAGACCTGGCAGCCGGGCCGATCCCGGGCCAGGCGCTCGGGATCGAGCTTGACCGCATCCTTCTCGGTGACGATCACGTCGTGGTCGCTGCGGGGCCAGGGCAGCGCCTCGAAGGCGGCGTGATCGGGCAGCGCCAGGCCATCGACCGTCAGGCCGGCCTGGCGCAGCCAGTCGAAAAAGCGCTGCGGCTGGGCGATCGCAGCACAAGCCCGCAGCGACCGCCCGCGCAGCCGCTCGAGGGCCTCGCGGGTGGCGGGCTCGCCGCGACGCCAGGCGCCGAGCTCGACCGCCCCTGCCAGCGCCGATCGGGCCAGGTGACCCGGCAGTGGCGTGCTGGGCGCCAAGGCGTTGTAGAGCAGGAGCGTGGCGCTTGCCGTGCTGGGGGCGTTGATCGGCTCGCGCAGCGGGCCGGCGGGCAACAACCAGCCGTTGCCCGCGCCGCGCGCATCGAAGACGACCACCTCGACCTGCCTCGCCAGGCGCAGGTGCTGCAGGCCGTCGTCCGCGATCAGCAGGTCGACCTCGGGGTGTGCCTCGATCAGGGCCCGGCCGGCCTCGACCCGGTCGCGGCCGATCACCACCGGCACGCTGCCCCTCAGGCGGATCAGCAGGGGTTCGTCCCCGCACAGGGTGGCTGGCGTGTCGGGTTGAACGTCCAGCACCCCCGCGTGGCTTCCGCCGTGGCCGCGCGACACCACCCCCGGCCGCCAGCCGGCGCCCTGCAGGTGCGCGATCAGCGCCAGCACGGTGGGGGTCTTGCCGGCACCGCCGGCGATGCGGTTGCCCACCACCAGCACCGGCCGCGGCAGCGATCGAGTCCGGCAGAGTCCCCCCCGGTAGGCGGCCCGGCGCAGTGCCACGAGGGCGGCATGGACCTGGGACAGGGGCCACAACGCACAGGCCCAGGGGCCGCGTGCGAGCCAGATGCGCGTCAGCGCAGCTTCCAACCGGGCCCGGGCGCCCGGCGCCGGCCCGGATTCGGGCTCTGGGACCGAGCGAGGTTGGCTCAACGCGCGTCGCGGGTTGCCGCCCCGCCTTGGCGGCTCGCCTGGGTGGCGAAGGTCAGGCGCGGCAGGTTGGCCCGGCGGGCCGCATCGAGCACCGTGATCACGCTCTGATGCGGTGCGTTGGCATCGGCCGAGATGATCACCACCCGGTCGGATTGGCCAGCCGCCGCGACGCTCAGGG
This sequence comes from uncultured Methylibium sp., assembly GCA_903889735.1. Lineage (GTDB taxonomy): Bacteria > Pseudomonadota > Gammaproteobacteria > Burkholderiales > Burkholderiaceae_C > Methylibium. The sequence goes on along the minus strand of CAISYQ010000487.1, from coordinate 3,342 downwards.
CTGTGGTCAGGGCCTTGAGGTCTCGGCCGGCGACGGCGTTGCCGTTGACGCTGTAGCGGCCGTCCGCCGCCACCCCGACCGCGATTTCCGCCGGGTAGTCGCGGGACCGCTCGGAGTCGGCGACCGGCAGGCTGATGCGCAGCTCGGTGAACTTCGAGTAGGTCGTCGACAGCATCAGGAAAATCAGGATCACCAACAGCACGTCGATGAAGGGGATCAGGTTGATCTCCGGCTCCTCGGTGCGGCGGCGGCGAAAGTTCATGGCCGGATCTCTTCCTTCAAGCCGCGCGGATGGAGAAGCGCAGCAGGTGCGGCACCATGCGCTCGGCCGCCTGCTCCAGCTCGAAGGACAGCGCCTCGACCCGGCCACGGAAGTAGCGGTAGAACATCAAGGACGGGATGGCCACGATCAGACCGAAGGCGGTGTTGTAGAGCGCGATGGCGATGCCATGGGCGAGCTGCTCCGGGTTGCCGCTGGCGCCGGTGGTGGGGGCCTGGGCCCCGAAAATCTCGATCATGCCGATCACCGTGCCCAGAAGTCCCAGCAGCGGCGCGGCCGTGGCGATCGTTCCCAGCATGTCGAGGTAGCGCTCCAGGCGGTGGACTGCGGCGCGGCCGGCCGCCTCAAAGGCGGTCCGCAAGGCCGCCTCGGAGATCCGCGGCTCGGTGGTCACCGCCCTCAGACCGCTGGCCAGCAGGCCGCCCAGCAACGAGTTGGCAGCCAGTTTGCTCACCACCTCGGGCGAGGGCAGGCTTTGGTGGCTGACCGCGAGAACCTCATCGACCAGGCGCGCGGGCGCCACTTTCGAGGCCCGCAGGCTGAACAGGCGCTCGATGATGAGGGCCAGCGCCACCACGGAGCACATGAGGAGCGGCCAGATCGGCCAGCCGGCGGCTTGTATGATCGAAATCACCAGCGTCATCCTTGAGTCAATGGCCTTCGATTATGGCCCCGGGGACCCTGGACAGGCCTTGACTCGAGCCCCAGGCGGCCTCGAGCCTCAGGCGTCCACCGATCCTGTGGATAACTTTGTGGACAAACGGCCTGCTGCCCCACCAGAAGGCCCGCCGATCAAGGCTTTGGACAGATTGCTCAAAGAATGAGCAAAAAATTCTTCATGAAAATCAATGGGTTAGTCGAATATGACGGGCTGATGACGGGGCTGCGTCCCGCTCCGGGCGCGGTGCCCCGGCTTGTGGAGTTCCAAGGTCTTGCCGGATGGAACGATCGCCTTCATGAGCGCGCTTGACGCACCACCGGCGCGCCCTGGCGTGCTGGTTTGGGAGGTCGCCGCACTGGTGCACGCGGTGGGTGACACGCTCGCCACCCGGTTTGGGGCCGTGGCCGTGCGCGGCGAGCTCAGCGGCTTCTCGCGTGCGAGCAGCGGGCATTGCTACTTCACGCTGAAAGACGCCGAGGGCACGGCCGGGCTGCGCTGCGCGATGTTTCGCCGCGCAGCCAACTTGCTGGATTTTCTCCCCGAGGACGGCGCCCTCGTGGAGTTGCGCGGCCGGCTGGCCGTCTACGAGCCCCGCGGCGAACTGCAGTTCGTGGTCGAGGCCATGCGCCGGGCCGGCGCCGGGGCGCTGTACGAGCGATTCCTGCGCCTGAAGGCGCAACTGCAGGCCGAGGGCTTGTTCGACGCGGCCCGCAAGCGGCCGATCCCGGCCTTTCCCCGGCGCATCGGGGTCGTCACCTCGCTGGCTGCTGCCGCTTTGGGGGACGTGCTCACAGCGCTGCGGCGGCGTTCGCCGCAGGTGGGGATCACGGTCTATCCCACGCCAGTGCAGGGCCCCGACGCGGCCGCGGCCATCGCGTCGGCCATCGAGCGCGCCGGCCTGCGCCGCGAGGTCGACACCCTGATCGTCTGCCGCGGCGGCGGGTCGCTCGAGGACTTGTGGGCCTTCAACGAGGCCTTGGTGGTGAGGGCCATCGCCGCCTCGCCCTTGCCGGTGATTTCGGGCGTCGGGCACGAGACCGATGTCAGCCTGGCCGATCTGGCGGCCGACCTGCGGGCCCCCACGCCGACCGCAGCCGCGGAACTGGCGGCGCCAGTTCGCTCAGACCTGCTGGAGGCACTGGCCCTGCTGGAGGCGCGGGCGCGCCGGGGCTTGCTGCGACGCCTGGACACGCAGGCCCAGCGCCTTGACCACGCCGCGCTGCGGCTGGCCCGGCCCGCGCAGGCCCTGGCGCCCCACCGCGGTCGCCTGGCCTTGTTGTCGCAGACCCGTCGCAGCGCGATGGCGCGCCACATTGAGCGCCGCCGGGAGAGGCTGGTCCCGCTGGCGCTGCGCCGTGACCGGGCGCTGCGGCAGTCGCTCGAGCGGGCACGCCAGCGGGTGGACCTGCTGGGGGCGCGACTGCAGGCCCTCGATCCGCAGCGGGTCCTGGCGCGGGGCTACGCCTGGCTCGGCGATGAGCTCGGGCGCCCGCTGGTGTCCGTGGCGCAGATGCATCCCGGGCAGCGGGCCGTCGCCCGCCTGGCCGACGGCGAGGCAACGGTCGAGGTGCGCGAGATCATTCGGAAGCCACCCCAGGTCTGAGGGGCGAACCTTGGCGTGGTCGTCGGTGTGATCCCCGGTGCGAACCCTGGTGCGTATCCCTGGTGCGTATCCCGCTTTGCGCCCTCTGTGGTCTCTTGTGCACACCCTGACCTTGAGCTCATCGCAAAGGCCGCCCAGCCGAAGCCCCTCGGGAGGAGGGTGCTGACTGCCACCCCGGGACGGACAGGGGCACGTCGCTGCCTACAATGATGTGAGTATTTTTTCCACCCAACCACCGGCCTCAATTCAAGGACACACCCCATGGAACACACCCTGCCGCCGCTCCCCTACGCGATGGACGCGCTCGCTCCCCACCTGTCCAAGGAAACCTTTGAATTCCACTACGGCAAGCACCACCAGGCCTATGTCACCAACCTGAACAACCTCATCAAGGGCACCGAGTTCGAGACCAAGGGCTTGGAGGACGTGGTCAAGAGTGCGAGCGGCGGGGTCTACAACAACGCCGCCCAGATCTGGAACCACACCTTTTTCTGGAACTGCATGAAGCCGGCCGGCGGCGGTGAGCCCGGCGGCGCCCTCGCGTCGGCGATCCAGTCCAAGTGGGGCAGCTATGCGGCCTTCAAGGAGGCTTTCACCAAGAGCGCGGTGGGCAACTTCGGCTCCGGCTGGACCTGGTTGGTGAAGAAGGCGGATGGTTCGGTCGACATCGTCAACATGGGCGCGGCGGGCACGCCACTGACCACCGGCGACACGCCGCTGCTGACCATTGACGTGTGGGAGCACGCCTACTACATCGACTACCGCAACGCCCGACCGAAGTTCGTCGAGACCTTCCTC
>CAISYQ010000486.1 GCA_903889735.1 uncultured Methylibium sp. | reverse complement strand
GGTGGACATGGCGTAGAAGTCCACATCGAAGTGACCGCCCGACACGCCGACCTCCCCGCCGCTCGCCACCGGCGGGCTGTAGTCGATGTCGGACTGCTGGTTGAAGTAGGTCAGGCCGGTGGCGCTGCCGTCGGCCAGCACGGCCTGCGAGCTCACCCCGGCGCCCAGGAGCTTGCCGGCCACCACCGCGCCGCTGAGGTTGTCTTCCACGCCCACGCTGCCATTGCCGCTGATGTCGAACACCGGGCTGCCGGGGCTCGCGCCCGTGCGGTAGTCCACCTCCATGAGCCAGTTCTCGCCCGCACCGACCAGGTCGCTCGCAGCCGCCACCGTGGGGTTGGTGGCGACGAAGTGGAAGCGGCTGTCGCTGAGGAACTGCCCCTCCCCCACCACCCGCTCGCCCGGCGGCAGCTCGAGGCGCCAGCCCTGGTCGGCGCCCCAGTCGGCCGCGAAGGTGGTGGTGGTGCGCAGCTGCTGGGTGCCGGACACCACGGTGGTCACGTCCTGGTCGTTCCAGGTGGTGTTGGCCACCGGCGCGCCGTCCCAGGCGCCGTAGACGTAGTGGACCGTGAGGTCGTCGAAATCGTCGACGCTCAGGGTGCTGCCGGTGCCGAACAACACCAACCGGCCGGACAGCGGATGCGGCGCCACGACCGGGGCGGTGGTGATGGCCCGCGCGTTGTCGGTGGTCATCAGCTTGGTGGCGGTGTAGGACGCGGTGCTGGCACTGGTGAGATCGAACTTCCAAAGGTTGCCATCCAGGTCGCCCGCGTAGGCGTAGTCGACCTTGCCGTCGGCGTTGGCGTCCACCAGCGTGGGCGTGGACAGGCCGTTCGGGCTGGCCGCGCTGCCGGTGCCGCCGCTGGCGCTGGTGTCGATCTCGCGGATGAGCGCGCCGGTGTCGGCGTTGATGATGAAGAGCGTGGCCTTGCCGCTGCTGGACATGTAGCCGTTGCCGACGATGACCACCGCGGTGCCGCTGCTGTTGAGCCGGCCGAACTTGGGCGTTGCGTAGGTGTAGCCCAGGTTGGAGAAGCCGCTGCTGGCCGAGCTGATCTCCCACTTGATGGGACCGGCCGTGACCAGCGCCGCCTCCGAGGCGGGCGGGGTGGAGCTGGTGACGTCGAGCATGAAGAGGCCCTTGCCGCCGCCACCCAGCGCCCCGACCAGCAGGGTCTTCTGGCTGGTGAGCATCACATCGGCCACCGTGATGCCACCGTCCACATAGGGCGTGTGAACATAGGGCGAGACCGCCAGCTTGGGCAGGGTGGCCATCAGCATGGACGGCACGTAGGCGAAGACTTCGCTGCCGTCGGCGGCGTTGAAGACGTGGAGCATGCCGTCGTTGCCGCCCGCAAACAGGCGCTGGTCGCCGTTGGCGTATTTCCAGTAGGTGAGCGGCGCGTGCAGGGTGTCGCCCTGGACGGAAACGCGGGCGCGCAGGTCGGTGCCGTTGGGCAGCTCGTTGTTGCGGTCGCCGCGCAGGAAGTTGACCAGGATCGTGCCGTTGGTGGCGCCGCCCAGCAGGGTGAGCTGGCTGGCGTCGATGGCGGAGGTGCCGCTCGCGCGGAAGGCGACCTGGGTACCGCTGGTGTTGCGGGTGAGGATCTTGCGGCTGGTGCTGGCCGTGCCGCTCCAGTCCATGGCCCCGAGCTGGGTGGCTGTGTCGGTGATGACACCGCCGGTCGTCCAGGGGCTGGTGGGCAGAACGGCCCCGGTGGCGCTGAGGTTGAAGGCCCGGATGGTCCCGTTCCACAGGCCGTTCTTGTAGTCGGGCCGGAAGATGACCTGCGAGCCCGACGTCACCTTGCTGGAGCTGACGGCCGGCCGGCTGACCCAGCCGGTGGGCTGGTCAGCGGGGACGAAGGCGATCGCCGCGAAGCTGTTCGCACCCAGGGCCAGCAGACCCAGTCCCCAGCCCAGACTGAAGCCCAGCCCGCGCTTGCGGGCATGCCGAAACGGAAGGCTCAGAACGGCGGGAAGGCCGCGAGGGGTTTCAGATGGATGCAAAGCATTCTCCCGCTCGGTGTCGATAAACAGATTGCAGCAGCGCTTCCGCCGTTGCCGTGGTACCGCGGGCCCGCGCGGTGATGAGGAAGAGGGCCACACAGGGCATGCCGGGTTCGATCGGCTGGGCTGTCCCCTGGTACTCGATGGCGTAGCGGGGCACCTCGGCCACACCGGCGAGCGCAGCCGCGCTGGTGGCGGCTCCATAAGCCCAGGTCTTGGTACCGGCCCATTCAGCGTCGGTGAAATTCAGGGCCAGGGACATGCCGACCGCTGAACTGCACAGGCCGTTGGTGCAGGCACTGGTGAAGGCGCTGGTCCTCAGGGCGCTGAACTGGCTGCCGGTGGCGATGGCCTGCTCGGCATCGCGCAGGGCGGCCTCGGCCATCTGGAAGGCCACTTGGCGGTCGCGGGTGTTGCCGGCCATGCGCTCTTCCAGGGTGGCGGTGCGCACCGAGACCACCGCCATCATCATGGCCACCACCAACAGCAGCAGCACCACGATCAGGGCCGAGCCCTGCAGGCGCAGCGCCGGCGTGCGGGCCCCCGGGTGGCAGCGATGGCGGCTCATGGCATCAGGGTCCTCAGGGCGACCACGGAGGAGTAGGTGCGGCGCAATCTCTTGTCGCCCGGAGTCACGGCCACGCCGTCGAAGCCGAGGTAGGGCTGGGCCGACTCGGTGAGGTTGTCTTCGGAGGAGACGACGCGGAGCTCCACGTTCACGCTGACCACCTTGCTCCAGTCGGTGACCGCGGAGCGCGCTTGGTAGGCATCGGCATAACCGTCGGAGCCGGTGTCGATGCCATAGGTGATGGCCATGGCCTCGATGCCGCCGAGCAGGACGATGTTCCAGCTTCCCCCCGGCCGGGTGACCGCGCAGCGCAGGCTGCCGTTCTGCAGCCACAGGCGCTGGACCACCGCCGCATTGATGGCAATCGTGCCGCTGCTCAGGCAATCGCTCCCCCACGTGTCGCCCGTGCCCTGGAAGCGGACCAGCACATCGTCATCGACCGTGGCGGTGACCACCGCCGATGCGGCAAATGTGGCGTCGATGGGGCCGACTGCCAGCGCGCTGACCGCCGGGAAGACCTCGTCGAGGGCCCGCAACTGGTCGCTGCGGTAGCCGGCCTTGCGGATCTCGCGCGCCAGGACGTCGATCGCGATGCGGCCGTTGGCCTGCATGGCCAGCAGGTTGCGCTCGACACGGCTGGTCTGGCGCGAGCCGATCAGCAGCGAACTCACGCCCATCACCAACATCAGTCCCAGCGTCAGGCCGACGAGGATCTCGATGATCGAGACCCCCGCCTGCAGGCCCGGGCCTTGGGTTAGCAAGCCACTCACAGCCGGGCGGTGGAGGTGAAAGACAGGGTCCTGTCCGCGCCGTTCTCGGCCGAGCGCTCGGTCCACTGCAATACAACCGTGGCTGTGACCACAGTGCCGACCGTGGCAACGGTCACGCTGCCCTTGCCGCTGGGGAGGTTGGCGGCGATGTTCTGCCGCCACTGGGTGATGTCCGTCGTGGCGATGCCGACCGCCACCGGGGTGGCGGTCAGGGCGATGTTGTAGCTGCCGGCGGCGGCCAGCACCGGATTGGCCCGCAGGCGGTCGATGATCTCGGCCGCACTCAAGGCGGCGGCGGCCCGGCCATTGGCCTGCCCGGCGTACTTGAGGCCGACCACCTTCATCCCCAGCACCCCGAGCAGCCCCACCATCAGCAGCAGCATGGCCACCATGGCCTCGATCAGGGTCGTGCCGCGCTGGCGGCGTGCTCCTGCCATCAGCAGTTCCCGATGGCCAGATTGCTCTGGCCATAAAGGTTCAGGGTGATCGTTCGACTGGAGGGCGACTGGCAGATCACGATGTTGCCGGGGGCCACGGAGTCGAAGGTCCTGAGCAGGCCCTGAGGGGAATACGCCAAGCCGCCGGTCAGGGCCACGCTGGCGGTGACGGTGGAGCTCGTGGCCGGCTCGACCACGCGCAACAGGGTGTCGGTGCCATCCACGACGCCGGCCACGTTGCCCGCGATCTGAACGTTGTCGACGAACACGAGCCAGCCGCTGGAAAGCGCCGCCGCCGCGCTGCAGGAGGGACTCGCGGCGGTGGTGCTCGCCGTCAGGCACAGGCTCACCCGCACGCCGCGCTTGACAGATTCGCTGCGGGCATAGGCCAGCGCGGCCTGCAGCTCGGTGGCCTGGTTGGCCACCCGGGTGTTGGCACCAAAGCTCTTGAAGCTGGGGGCGGCCATGCCCACCACCACGGCGAGGATGGCGATTCCGACCAGCAGCTCGATCAGGGTGAAGCCGCCGGTGGCTCGGGCCGGGCCAGAGCGGTCGATGGGAACGATCACGATGCGGTTCATCTCGTCCAGGACCTTGCGATTGCGGGTGCGCTGGGTCGTGAGG
>CAISYQ010000485.1 GCA_903889735.1 uncultured Methylibium sp. | reverse complement strand
TCTCCGCCACCGGAACTAGGTGTACGGGGCGACCAGTCTTTGGGTGGGCGGGGTTCTTTGCCAGCCATGATGTCGTCCAGCTGGTCGCTGTCAATGGTTTCCCATTCCAGCAATGCCTTAGCCATGGCGTGCATCTTGTCCTTGTTGTCCTCAATCAGTTTGCGGGCCAAGGCGTATTGTTGGTCGATGATGCGACGCACCTCGGAATCCACCTTTTGCATGGTCTGCTCACTCATGGTGGTGGTCTTGGTGACTGACCGGCCCAGGAACACTTCGCCTTCGTTCTCGGCATAGACCATGGGGCCCAGGGCATCGGTCATGCCGTAACGGGTGACCATGTCGCGGGCAATCGCGGTGGCGCGCTCGAAGTCGTTGCTGGCGCCGGTGGTCATCTGGTTCATGAACACCTCTTCGGCGATGCGGCCGCCGAACAACACCGAGATGGTCGAGAGCATGCGCTCCTTGTCCAGGCTGTAGCGGTCGCCTTCGGGCAATTGCATCGTCACGCCCAGCGCCCGGCCACGCGGGATCACCGTGACCTTGTGCACCGGGTCGGTCTTGGGCATCAAGCGCGCGACCAGCGCGTGGCCGGACTCGTGGTACGCGGTGTTCTTGCGCTCTTCCTCGGGCATGACCATGGACTTGCGCTCAGGGCCCATCATGATCTTGTCCTTGGCCTTCTCGAAGTCGACCATCTCGACCACGCGCCCGCTGCGGCGCGCGGCGAACAGCGCCGCCTCGTTGACCAGGTTGGCCAGATCGGCGCCCGAGAACCCCGGCGTGCCGCGTGCCAGGATGTCGGCACGGATGTCTTGTCCGATCGGCACCTTGCGCATGTGCACGTTCAGGATCTGCTCGCGGCCACGCACATCGGGCAGCGTGACATAGACCTGACGGTCAAATCGGCCCGGGCGCAGCAGCGCCGGGTCGAGGATGTCGGGCCGGTTGGTGGCCGCCATCACGATCACGCCCAGGTTGGTCTCGAAACCGTCCATCTCGACGAGCATCTGGTTCAGCGTCTGCTCCCGCTCGTCATTGCCGCCGCCCAGGCCGGCACCGCGGTGGCGGCCGACGGCGTCGATCTCATCGATGAAGATGATGCAGGGAGCGCTCTTCTTGGCCTGTTCGAACATGTCGCGCACACGCGCTGCGCCCACACCGACGAACATCTCAACGAAGTCGGACCCCGAGATGCTGAAGAAAGGCACCTTGGCCTCACCCGCAATGGCCTTGGCCAGCAAGGTCTTTCCGGTGCCCGGAGGGCCGACCAGCAAGACACCGCGCGGGATGCGACCGCCGAGCTTCTGGAACTTCTGGGGATCCTTGAGGAAATCGACCAGTTCCTTGACCTCTTCCTTGGCCTCGTCGCAGCCGGCCACGTCGGCGAAGGTGGTGGTGTTGTTGGCCTCATCGAGCATGCGGGCCTTGCTCTTGCCGAAGCTGAACGCACCGCCCTTGCCACCCCCCTGCATCTGGCGCATGAAGTAGATCCAGACGCCGATCAGCAGGAGCATCGGGCCCCAGCTGACCAAGATGCTCATCAGCAGGGACGGTTCCTCGCGCGGCTTGACATCGAACTTGACGTTGTTGTTGATGAGGTCGCCGACCAGACCGCGGTCGAGGTAGGTCGCGGTGGTGCGCAGGGTCTTGCCGTCGGTGGTCTGGGCACGGACCTCGGTTGCGCCGTTCCCGCCTTCCTGGAGCGTGACAACCGCGATGCGCTTGCTGCGGACCTCCTCGAGGAAGTCGGAGTACCCGATCTGCCCCCCGGCCGTGGCCGTGCGGTCGAACTGCTTGAAGACCGTGAAGAGCACCAGCGCGATCACCAGCCAGACGGCGACCTTGGAAAACCATTGGTTGTTCACTGCGACTCCCCCCCCAAATTCGAGATGCCCTGCCAGGACGTTGCGTCCCAAGCCCGGGTTTCACCCCTGTTGACCAGACTCTTCATATGGGCCCGAGTCTATTCGAGTCAAGCCCCTGCGATGATCGCTTTTCCCATGGCCCGACAAGAACCCGGTCTATCGGAATCCGGGGATTTCAGTCGTTTCCAACCGCTTTCGCCATCTTCTTGAGACCAATCCCCACCAGAAATGTTTCAGCGGATTTGTCACGGGATGCTTTCGGCTTGATCGGCTTGAACACCCTGAAACGCGCCTTGAAGAGGGTGGCGAGTTGCGAATAGCCGCTGCCGTGAAACACCTTGCAGACCAGTGCGCCCTCAGGCCGCAGGTGTTTTTCGGCGAATTCAACGGCCAACTCGATCAACAGCGCCATGCGGGCCGAATCCGAGGCGGCGATGCCGGACAGGTTGGGTGCCATGTCCGAGACCACCAGATCCACCGGCCGGCCGCCCAGTGCGCTCTCGAGCTTGGCGAGGACCTCGTCCTCGTGGAAATCGCCTTGGATGAAGTGCACGCCCTCGATGGGCTCGAGGGGCAGCAGATCCAGCGCAATGATGCTGCCATCGAGGGCGCCCGAGGCGGCGCCGCCTGTTCCAGCCTCCTTGGGCGCGAAGCGGCGCCGCAGGTACTGGCTCCAAGCCCCCGGGGCGGCCCCGAGGTCGACCACCACCTGGCCCGGCCGGATCAGTCCCAGCGTTTCATCGATCTCCTTGAGCTTGTAGGCGGCGCGGGCGCGGTAGCCCTCCCGCTGCGCCAGTTTGACGTATGTGTCGTTCATGTGGTCGTTCAACCACGCCTTGTTCACCTTCTTGCTCTTGGTCTTGATCTTCATTACGCGCCGATAATAGGAATATGCCTGCCATCCAACTGACTCCCGCCCAGCGCAAGCTGCACCGCGCCGAAGCCCATCACCTCGATCCGGTGGTGATGGTCGGCTCCGACGGTCTCACCCCGGCCGTGACCAAGGAAACCGACGCGGCCCTCAAGGCCCACGGTTTGATCAAGGTCCGCGTCTTCTCCGACGAACGCGACACCCGGGAGAGCGTCCTGACCACCCTCTGCGATCAGCTCGACGCCGCGCCGATCCAGCACATCGGCAAGTTGCTGGTGTTGTGGCGCCCCATCCCGCCCAAGGAGAAGGTCGAGCGCGAAGACCGCAAGTCCGGCCCGCGGGTGGTCAAGATCCTCAAGTTCTCCAAGAGCGGCAACCACCGCGCCCAGGTCAAGAAGCTCACCATCCTCGGGAACGAGCGACTCACCGCGGGCGGCATCGTGAAGCGCGCCAAGGAACGGATCTCGAGCCGCAAGAAGAGCGGCAGCTGAAACCAAGGGGCGGATGACAACCGGGCCCCCTGAGACCGGCGGATTCCGGTACATCGCTGAAAGCTGACAATCCGACGGTTTCACGCAGCATCCTGCGTGGAGCGCCAGACCAGGGTGGCGACCAGCAGGCATTTGAGCAGGTAGATACCGCTCGAGGCCGCATGCAGGGCACCAAAGGACCAGTGGGACTGGCCGGCCCGCACCGACTCCATCATGGGTTGCAGCGCATGGTGTCCCAGCACGGTGCAGAAGAGCGTCCCCAGGACCAGCAGCAGTTCGGCGCTGACCCGAGAACCTCGAGCCTCCAGGGCCCGGCGTGCAGCCCGGACGCGTTCCAGCAGACCCAGAACGACGGCAAACACCAGACTCAGCTGGGCTTCCACCCCGAAAAGCCGGGCGGCCACCCGTCCGGCCACCGGCCGCTCCAGCAACGCAAAGAGGCTGGGCGCCGCGATGAAAGCCAGCGCCAGGAGCATGCCCAGCCACAGGCCAGGCAAAAGCCGCCGCAAGCGCTCGGGCCAGGGCCCAAGCCGGCGTGCGATGCCGCGGCCGAGGGTCACAGGTAGCGGACTTCCACGACCTCGTAGCGGCGCTTGCCGCCCGGCGCCTGGAATTCGGCCACGTCGCCCGCCTCCTTGCCGATCATCGCGCGGGCGATGGGCGAGCTGACCGAGACCAGACCCAGCTTCAGATCGGCCTCGTCGTCACCGACGATCTGGTAGGTGACCTGGTCGCCGGTGGACTCGTCCTCCAGATCGACGGTGGCTCCAAAGACCACCCGGCCGCCGGCATCCAGCGTCGACGGATCGATGATCTGGGCGGCGGCCATCTTGCTCTCGATCTCGAGGATGCGGCCCTCGATGAAGCCCTGCTTGTCCTTGGCGGCCTCGTACTCGGCGTTCTCGGAGAGATCGCCCTGGGCACGGGCCTCGGCGATGGCCTGGATCACGGCGTGGCGCTCCACGGACTTGAGCCGGTGGAGCTCGTCCTTGAGCTTCGCGGCGCCGCGGGTGGTCAGCGGAATGGTGGCCATGTCTGTGTCTCGAATCCGTGCGTCCAAATGAGTAGGCCGCCCCGAAACCCCGGGGCGGCCACCAGAAGGGTATGAGTCTAGTGGAGTTGCGCGTGCAGTTCCTGCAGGGAATGCACGGTCAGGTCGTCCTCGTGCTTCAGGGCCTCGACCACCGCTTCGCAGCCCGCCATGGTCGTGTAGTAGCTGATGCGGTTGGCGATCGCGGCGGTGCGGATGTAGCGGGAATCGGCGATCGCGGTGCGGGTCTCGTCCACGGTCGTGAAGACCAACTGGATCTCACCCGCCTTGATCAGGTCGGCAATGTGCGGACGTCCATCCTTGACCTTGTTGACCACCTTGACCGGCACCCCGGCTGCCGCGATGGCCGCCGCCGTGCCCTTGGTCGCCACCACGTTGAAACCCAGGTCGACCAGGTCGCCCGCCACCTTGATGGCGCGGTCCTTGTCGGCGTTCTTGACGGTGATGACCACCGTGCCCTTGTCTGGCAAGCGGGAGCCTGCGCCGAGCTGGCTCTTGAACATCGCCTCGCCGAAGCTGCGGCCGGCACCCATGACCTCGCCGGTGGAGCGCATCTCCGGCCCGAGGATGGGGTCCACGCCCGGGAACTTGTTGAACGGAAACACCGCTTCCTTGACCGAGAAATAGGGCGGCACGATCTCGCGCGGCGGCTCGCCGCGGAAGGCCTTCTGCCGGCCAAGCTTCTGGCCGACCATGCAGCGGGCGGCGATCTTGGCGAGCGGCTGGCCGGTCGCCTTGGACACGAAGGGCACGGTGCGCGAGGCCCGCGGGTTGACCTCCAGCACATAGACCACCGCCTCGTCGCCCTCGCCCTGGATCGCGAACTGCACGTTCATGAGGCCCACCACCTTCAGCGCCTTGGCCATCAGCACGCTCTGGCGACGCAGCTCGTCCTGTAGCGCGGGACTGAGCGCATAAGGCGGCAGCGAGCAGGCCGAGTCGCCCGAGTGAACGCCCGCCTGCTCGATGTGCTCCATGATGGCGCCGATCATCACTTGCGTGCCATCCGACAGGGCGTCGACGTCGACTTCGGTCGCATCATTGAGGAAGCGGTCAAGCAGTACCGGCGAGTCGTTGGAGACCTTGATCGCATCGCGCATATAGCGCTCGAGATCTTTTTGCTCATGCACGATTTCCATGGCGCGGCCACCCAGCACATAGCTCGGCCGCACCACCAGCGGATAACCAATTTCGGCGGCAAGGCGAATCGCATCC
>CAISYQ010000484.1 GCA_903889735.1 uncultured Methylibium sp. | reverse complement strand
GCCAGTCGCGAGGAGATCGAGCGCTTCCGCGACCAGCTGCTCGCCAACCCGACCAACTACATCGCCCAGCCCACGCTGGCGCTCTCGACCTGCCCGACCTATGTGGAGCGCGGGATCGCGCCGCGCCACATCGACCTGCGGCCCTTCGTGCTGAGCGGCAAGACCGTGCAGATGGTGCCCGGCGGTCTCACCCGCGTGGCGCTGAAGGAGGGCTCGCTGGTCGTCAACTCGTCGCAGGGCGGCGGGACCAAGGACACCTGGGTGCTCGAAGCCTGACGCCGACCCCGAGGAGAACGAAGATGCTGTCCCGCACCGCCGACCACCTCTACTGGATGGCGCGCTATACCGAGCGCGCGGAGAACACCGCCCGCATGCTCGACATCAACTACCAGATGTCGCTGCTGCCCCAGTCCACCGAATCGGCCGAGCAGGGCTGGCGCGGCATGCTCAGCATCAGCGAGCTGACGGGTGAATACCTGCGCCGCCACACCAGCGTCAATCCCCGCGAGGTGATGGACTTCATGGTGCGCGACGAGTCCAACCCCTCGAGCATCCACTCCTGCCTGCGCGCCGCGCGCGAGAACGCCCGTGCGGTGCGCGGGACCCTGACCACCGAGGTCTGGGAGACCGCCAACACCACCTGGCTCGAGTTCAAGCGGCTGATCGCCGGGGGCGACTTCCAGCGCGATCCTTCGGCCTTCTTCGAATGGGTGAAATTTCGCTCCCACCTCTCGCGCGGCGTGACGCTGGGCACCATGCTGCAGGACGACAGCTTCCACTTCCTGCGCATCGGCACCTTCCTCGAGCGGGCCGACAACACCGCCCGCCTGCTCGACGTGAAGTTCCACGCCGTGCAGGGCGAGGACTTCGATGCGCGCGAGGGCGGCGAGGCCGTCGAGGTCGATTTCTACCACTGGAGCGCGATCCTGCGCTCGGTCTCCGGCTTCGAGATCTACCGCAAGGTCTACCGCAACGTGATCCAGCCCGAGAAGGTGGCCGAGCTCCTGATCCTGCGCGCCGACATGCCGCGCTCGCTGGCGGCCTGCGTCAACGAGGCGGTCTCCAACCTGCAGCGCGTGGCCAACGAGCAGAGCGCCGAGACCCTGAGGCGGGCCGGTCGGCTGCGTGCCGATCTGAGCTTCGGCCGCATCGACGAGATCCTCGCCACCGGCCTGCACGCCTTCCTGACCCAGTTCCTCGACCGCGTCAATGACCTCGGCGCCGGCGTCAGCCGGGATTTCCTGGTGCCCGTGGCGGAGTGAAGCTGTGCTCGGCGTGAAGCTGCGCCTGGCGTGAACCGGATCTGCGCCGGGCTTGGCGCCCTGCGAACCTGGCTTGGCTGCCTCAGCTGTTGCTGGTGGCGCGGACTTCGTCGATGGTCGTGAGACCCTGCAGCACCTTCTCGATGCCGTCCTGGCGCAGCGTCAGCATGCCCTGCGTCAGGGCCGTGGTCTGAAGATCCTCGGCCCGGGCGCCGGTCTGGATCATGCGGCGCAGGTCGCGCGAGATCGGCATCAGCTCGTGCAGGCCGCAGCGGCCGCGGAAACCGCTGTGGTCGCAGGCCGGGCAGCCGGCGTTCGAGAAGTGCATCAGCCGGCCATTGACGCCAAAGCGGCCCAGCCATTCACCCCGGAGCTGCTGGCGCGCGGCCCCCGAGTCGGACTGCGGCTG
>CAISYQ010000483.1 GCA_903889735.1 uncultured Methylibium sp. | reverse complement strand
TGTGGACCACGGCCGGTGTGTTGTCCCGGGTGTTCTTGCGCTCGAACAGCGGGTCGGCCACGATGCTCGCGCGCAGCGTGTTGTCGGGGTTGAGGTAGCCGCGCCGCACGCCCTCGTTGACGGCGTCCTCGATCGAGCCGGCAAAGCCCTCGAAGCGCACGTCCATGCCGATCTTCAGGAAGACGTTGACGATACCGGTGTCCTGGCAGATCGGCCGGCGCCCTTCGGCACACATCTTGGAGTTGGTCAGGATCTGCGCGATCGCGTCCTTGGCCGCTGCGCTCTGCTCGCGCTCGTAGGCGCGGGCCAGGTGGGCGATGTAGTCGGCCGGGTGGTAATAGCTGATGTACTGCAGCGCCGCGGCAATGCTTTCAACGAAATCGTCGTGTCGGATCGTGCTCATGGAGGGTCCCGGGTGAGGGCCGCGCGGCCGGATCGTCGATGACCCGCCGGCAGTGGAGGCGCGAGTTTACTGAACCGACCGGCGACCCTTCGCTCTGCCCCTTGCCCTGAAACCCCGCCTTGGCACGTCTTCGGCGCGAAGCGCGCGGCGGTCAGCGCGGACGCCGGGCGCGGTCAATGGCCCGACTTGCTGGGCTGCGTCATCAGGCGGTCGGTGTAGGCGATGGCCAGGGCCGAGAGCAAGAAGGTGGCGTGGATCACCGTTTGCCAGAGCAGGACCTTGTCGGTGTAGTTGCCGGCGTTGATGAAGGTCTTGAGCAGGTGGATGGAGCTGATGCCGATGATCGCGGTAGCCAGCTTCACTTTCAGCACCGAGGCATTCACGTGGCTGAGCCACTCGGGCTGGTCGGGGTGGTCCTCCAGGTTCATGCGCGACACGAAGGTTTCGTAGCCACCGACGATCACCATGATCAGGAGGTTGCTGATCATCACCACGTCGATCAGTGCCAAGACCACCAGCATGATCACCGTCTCGTTGAGCGAGGTCATCGGGACATCGGTCTTGTAGCCAATGCTCGTCACCAGCTTGGCCAGCGCCTCGGTGTTGCCGAACGCGGCTTCGATGAGGTGGGAGAGCTCGACCCAGTAATGATAGACATAGACCACCTGCGCCAAGATCAGCCCCAGGTAGAGAGGCCACTGCAGCCAGCGGCTGGCGAATATCAGCCGTGGCAGGGGTGACATCTTGCGGGCGGGGGGTTTCGGTTGGGGGGTGGCCATGAGAAATCGTGTTGATGAAAATCAAATCAGTGGGGGAGTTCGCTCGTTTCGCGGCAGTCGCCCGGGCGGCTGCCACGAGACCGGTGTAGCAGAGCGTGCCCGTTTGGCACAGGCTGTCCGCATTGTCCGCAGTAGCGGCGGCGATGGTTACACGATAAAGTCAGTTTCGGCGTGAGTAAGGACATCGTAAGTGCCTCTGTCTATGGTCAGGGGTTTCCGGCGTGGCAGACAGGAGACAAGAAAATGAGCGAGCAGACAGTTGCACAAGAGCTGAAGGTCTATCCCCCGTCGGAGGCTGCCGTGAACGGTGCCCATATCTCTGGCATGGCGGCGTACGAAAAGCTCGTCGCCGAGGCCGAAGCCGACTACCCGGGCTACTGGGCCCGGCTGGCCCGGGACTTCGTCACCTGGAAGAAGCCTTTCACCCAGGTGCTTGACGACAGCAACGCGCCCTTCTTCAAGTGGTTCCAGGACGGCACGCTGAACGTGTCCTACAACTGCCTGGACCGCAACGTCGAGCGGGGTCTCGGCGACAAGACCGCGATCATCTTCGAGGCCGATGACGGCGCGGTGACGCGGGCCACCTACTCGCAACTGCTGGCCCTGGTCGGGCAGACCGCCAACGGCCTGAAGTCGCTGGGCATCGGCAAGGGGGACCGGGTCATCATCTACATGTCGATGTCCATCGAGGGTGTGGCCGCGATGCAGGCCTGCGCCCGCATCGGGGCCATCCATTCGGTGGTCTTCGGCGGTTTTTCCGCCCAGTCCCTGCGCGACCGCATCGAGGACACCGGCGCCGTGGCTGTGCTCACCGCTGACCAGCAGGTGCGGGGCGGCAAGCACCTCCCGCTCAAGGCCATCGTTGATGAGGCGCTCACCCTGGGCGGCTGTGACACCGTCCGCCATGTGGTGGTGACCCGCCGCACCGGCGGTGAGGTCGGCTTCCAGGCGCCGCGCGACATCTGGATGAGCGAGCTCCTGAAGGACCAGCCCACTGCCTGCGAGCCCGAATGGGTTGAGGCGGAGCACCCACTCTTCCTGCTCTACACCTCCGGCTCGACCGGCAAGCCCAAGGGCGTTCAGCATTCCAGCGGCGGCTACCTGTTGCATGCGGCGCTCACCACGAAGTGGACCTTCGACCTCAAGCCCGACGATGTGTTCTGGTGCACCGCCGACATCGGCTGGGTCACCGGACACAGCTACATCACCTACGGCCCGCTGGCCCTGGGCGGCACCGAGATCGTCTTCGAGGGTGTGCCCACCTACCCGGATGCCGGGCGCTTCTGGCAGATGATCCAGAAGCACAAGGTGTCGATCTTCTACACCGCACCGACGGCGAACCGCTCCCTGATCAAGTCAGCCGAGGGCAACGCAGCAGTGCACCCGCGCAACTACGACCTCTCCTCGCTGCGCATCCTGGGCTCCGTCGGCGAGCCCATCAATCCCGCCGCTTGGGAGTGGTACCACGCCCACATC
>CAISYQ010000482.1 GCA_903889735.1 uncultured Methylibium sp. | reverse complement strand
CAAGCTAGTCTCGCGTACGATAATATTGCCAAGCAATTCAAAGATGGACTGGCTAAAGTAATGCTGCATAAATGCGAGTTAAAGCTCAAATTAAAGCAAGGAACTGCATGAACGCACAGTGACTGCCGCCCTGATCGGTTCGCATGCAATGAGCTGGCTGCAACACTAAGGCAACCCAAGTGGGGGGCGCACGATGCTCCCTTGAGGGCGCGCAAGGGACCGCGACCTTGGCTAGCCGAAGCTCCCTGCTTCCATCACGCTGGGAGCCTGTCCATGAACACCCTGAAGCTCGTGGCTGCGGCCGGCTTCGCCTTGCTGGCCACGGCCTGCATGCACACAGGGCCCATGAGCCGGGGCAGCCCGGGCGGCACCGGCCCTGACCACCAGGCGCACCAGGAGCGGGTTGATGCCGAGTACTGGCAGATCGACCCCTGCGCCCGGAGCGACAGCCCCGCGCCCGCCCAGGCCCACGCCAACCCCCATGCCGACGGCATGCGCTGCCTGGACGGCCTGGACCTGGGCAGCGAACAGCGCAGCCGCATCACCCAGATCCGGGACGAGATGGTGCGCGAGCACCGCGAGCAGATGGCCGAGATGCGCGCCCACCGAACCGCCGGCATGGGCACCCCTCCCGCCGCCGCCTCGGAGCAGGACCAGCGGCGCGCCTACGACGAAGCCGCCGCGGTGCGCAAGCGCATGTTCGAGTCGAGGCTGGAGGCGCGCAAGCGCATGTTGGACGTCCTCACGCCCGCCCAGCGGGAGCGGTTCGAGCGCGATTGCCCGGAGGGCCGGGCGGCTCGGTGGCGCTGAAGCGCCCGGCGGAGCGGGCGGTGGCGCTGCAACACTGAACCGGGGCGTGCGGCCCCCATGGGTCGGGCCCGCCCCGGCTTGCTGCTGCGAGCCCGCCAGGGGCGCGTGGGGCCGGTGCGGGACCAGGCCATGACTTCGCTGTCATCGCCCGCGAGATGCGCAGCCTTCAGCGATCGCCAAGACCCAAGCGTCGCACGGCACGTGCGGGTTTGATTATTCGGGGAGCGTCACGCCCGACCCGCCCATCTCCGCCGGAAGGTCCTTCATTTTGGGTAGACCGTCCTTCATGGGTACAACCTTCTCACCGTAGTTAACGTGGACGGCGGGTTGGTAATTCAGTGTCGGGATCACGGCCGCATAGACATCCACGAGCCCCATCGGCGGATGGTCACTGAAGATGTGGCCTCCGCAGTTCTTGCACCATTTTCGGTAGCTGACCGGCGTCTTGTTATAGGTCCCGATCAGTTCCTGCCCCTTTGTCACCGTCAGCGCCTCGGGCTTCCAAAGGCTGAACGCGTTGACAGGTCCCGCCGACCAGTGCCGGCAGGATTCGCAGTGGCAGTAACCCATCGCGACAGGTTCGCCCTTGACGGTGAACTCTATTGCGCCGCAGAAGCAGCTTCCCTTGTGTTCACTCATGACATCAGACTCCTCGTCAATTGACAAAAAACCGCGCTGAAGCTCCGGCTCGGGCAACGGTGCTCTTCACAACCCCTCGGATATCTTAGCCAGTCACCCACAATCAGTCTCACCATCACGCGGCCACCTACCCATCACCACCATTCAACGCCCAACGGGTCTCAGTTGGGCGTCATCACATCCGCATGATCCCTGATCCACTCGCCGAGGCGCCACCGCCTGCGGCGGACTCACCGGCGGACAGCGCCCTGCCCTGGTCCTACACCGTCTCGGTCCGCAGTCTCTGCGAGTTCACCGCCAAGCGGGGAGACCTGGACCGGCGTTTCACCCCCTCGGCCACCGCGCTGGAGGGCCTGATCGGGCAGGGCGCGGTCACCTCGCGGCGCGGTCAGGACTACGAAACCGAGGTCGCGCTGGAGGGCGTGTACGGCTCGCTGCGGGTCCGCGGGCGTGCCGACGGCTACGACCCGCGGCGGCGCTGCCTGGAGGAGATCAAGACGATCCGGGGTGAGCCCGACGACATTCCCGCCAACCGGCGCCACCTGCACTGGGCACAGCTGCAGACCTACGGGGCGCTGTTTTGCCGAGACCGCGGGCTGCAGGAGCTGACGCTGGCCCTGGTCTACTTCGACATCGCCTCCCAGACCGAGGTCGAGCTGCGCGAGCTCTTCAGCGCGGCCGATCTGGAGGCCGCGCTGGCCGAGCGTTGTCAGCGCTTCGAGGGCTGGGCCGAGCAGGAATCGCGGCACCGCTGCGCCCGCGATGCGGGGCTGGCGGCGCTGGCGTTTCCGCCAGGCGCCTTCCGCGCCGGCCAGCGGATCCTGGCCGAGGCGGTGTACCGGGCCGCCACGGCCGGGCGCTGCCTGCTGGCCCAGGCGCCCACCGGCATCGGCAAGACGGTGGGCACGCTCTTCCCCATGCT